>CAYREJ010000021.1:0-17294 GCA_964423235.1 uncultured Acidobacteriota bacterium
CGAGCTTTGTGTGAAAAAATTATTTAAATATGCACGCAAAGAGCGAAGGAAAAGGAAGTTAGAAGTTAAGAGGATAAGAAGCTAAGGAAATAAAATGATCTTTGCGAGCATTGCGTGAAAAAATAAAATTTTGCTAAACAAGATTGTTATTATACTTCATAGAAACAATGTTGTTTAAAAATAAACTACAAGATTACACAGATTATCACAAGATTTTTTTCATGCGATTAACACAGATTTACGCAGAAAAAGAAAATCTTGTGTTAATATCGTGGTTTAATTTTAAAGTGAGAGTAAGAAGTGAGAGTGAGAGGTGAGAGTTAGCAAATTAGCGAGTGAGCTTTTAGCTTGCTAACCTCTCACTTTTTCACTCTCACTTTTTCATTCATTTATTGCTTATATTTATTGCTTTTATTTTTTAACCACAAAGCACGCAAAGTTTTTTCTATAAAATGTATCTTTCTCTGTGATCTTTGTGCCCTCTTTGTGGTTTCTAATTTTTTTGCTATTGGATTTGCTTTTAGCATTTGGAATAAACTGACTATTTACTAGTGGATACATTGAATGAAGCAGGGGATAATAGATAGAATTGGTGGAACTCTACAAACTCTCAACTCAATTTGAGTTTATAGAGTTTATAGAGTTTGTAGAGTTTATAGAGTTCCACAATTTATTACCTTTATACCTTATTAAATACTTTATTTAGTGATTTACTCTAATTAATTATTCCTTCTAAAAATTATATTCTTGAAATATAGTCATAATATGTGTAGCTCTACAAACTCTCAACTCTATAAACTAAATTTGAATTTGTTCACTTGACAGATGTTATGAATTTTATTATACTCATATCCATTAAATCGCAATTCTAATGATGAGGTGTCTATATGAATAAAAATTATTTAATAAGCGGCAAAGACGCTGAAAATCCGAGCTTGAGTGAGGATTTTCCAAACAATGAAATTTCAAGTGATTTATTCCTTTTCGGAGAAGATTGGTTAGAACCTAAATTTGCAAAGAAAAAAGATGAAGACGAAGATGAAGACATCAGCGACATTGATGATGAAGATTTTGATGAAGAAGAAGATTGGGAAGATAATGAAGACTTAGAAGACGAAGAAGACTGGGACGAAGAAGATTGGGATGAAGATGAAGAATTTGAAGAAGAAGATTTTGAAACAGAAGAAGATGATGAAAACTGGGATTCAGAAGATAGTGATATTGACGAAGAAGATACGGATGATTGGGAGGAATAAAATTAGTAATCTATCTCAAATAAAAATATTATTTCATCTGAAGGAGCTAAAGAGAAATAAAAGATATAGTTTTAACCAAATCTTTGGGGGGTAAGGATAAGAGATTAACTTTTGCAACAATTTTAACTATTATAAGAATGTCCTTAACCCCTTTTATTTCTATATCTATATTTTATAAACAAATAGAATTATCTCTTGTGCTTTTTTTAATAGCTGCCATTTCAGATTCATTGGATGGTTTAATTGCAAGGTTATTCAAGCAAGAAACACTATTAGGGAAATTGTTAGACCCAATAGCTGATAAAATCCTTCTTAATAGTGTTAATGTAATTTTATCTTTTGGAAATGTATTTTCCTTAATAACTATTCCTGTTTGGCTTACTTTAATTATTATTTCAAGGGATTTATTAATTATTGCAAGCGTGGCTCTAATAGTTTTATTAGCGAATTATAAAGATATATCTCCTTCTTGGAGTGGAAAATTAGCTACCATCTTTCAATTCATTTCTATTATATTAGTCCTTTCTTTTAATTACTTCAACTATAGTAATTTGATAATTTATGGCGTGTTTTACATAACTCTATTTTTTACTGTTCTTTCAGGAATCCTTTATCTTTTTCAGATAGCAAAAATAATGATAAGGCAATCGGTGCCAGAGTAAAAATGTAAGAAGGACCCGAGAAGATTAGAGGAGCCAATTTGTTGTTTATCAATCAATGATTGTTTCAAATCAAGCAAGTAATAATTTAAGATAATCATTTCTTTATGAGAAAAGTATGAATGTGGGTGTATTTGCTGAATATTAATTTTTTGGCATAAGTATTGTCTTGAAGCGCTTCGTGAATTTGCATCAAAAGATAGATCCAAAGATAATAGTTATTATAATTTTAAGTATTATATTAGCTATTCTAATTTTAATGTCAATTTTTTTAAAGAATTCAATGCACAAAGAAATTCACAAGATGGAATGCAGAAATATAATGAGCAATAGGAGAGTGAAGATATGAAAATTTATAAATTTATTATTGTAGTGAGTTTAATAATTATTTATAGTTTAATTTTAGTATACAGCAGCTATGGTGCAGGCAAGGAAGAAAAAGAGATTATAACTTTGGATGAACTTGTAAAAGAAGCTTTAGAGAATAATCCTGAGATTCAGGCAATGAGAATGAAATATGAAGCGGCTAAAGCTCGTCCAATACAAGAGAGCACGCTCCCGGATCCTATAGTAGGTTTTATGTCAGAGAATATGGGTAATCCAATTCCTTTTACTACGATTGGGGAAGAACCCGGTAGTAAAGCAAGTTTTTCCTTTACTCAAGAAATACCTTTTCCTGGGAAATTGAAATTAAAAGGCGAAATAGCTGAAAAAGAAGCTCAAATAGAAGAATCAAATTATATAGCAACAAAATTAAATGTTATTGCGCAAGTGAAATTAGCCTATTACGATTATTATTTTTTAACAAAAGCTATTGAAATTGTAAATAAGGATAAGGAGCTTTTAGAAAAATTAGAGAAAATTGCTGAAGCAAAATATGCAGTAGGAAAAGGAATTCAGCAAGATGTTTTAAAGGCGCAAGTGGAAATTTCAGTGCTTTTTAATAGGTTAACTGTGTTGGAGCAACAGAAAAATAGCGTGATCGCTCTAATTAATAAATTGTTAAATAGGAAACCGGATACGCCTCTTGGGAAGCCGGCAGATTTTCAAAAGTCCACTTTGAATTATTCGCTGGAAGATCTTTATAAGATAGCTTGGGAGAAAAATCCGATGCTGAAAGCAAAAAATATTATGATAGACAAAAGCAGTACTGCACTTAATTTAGCCAGAAAAGAATATTATCCGGATTTTATGATTGGGGCTTCATATGGATATAGTGGGAAATTTGCTGATATGTGGAAATTAGAAGCCGGTGTAAGAATTCCATTATATTACTGGCGAAAGCAAAGATATGGAGTAATAGAAAAAAATAAATTATTAAATTCATCTCATAAAGATTATCAGGACGCTAAACAAACAATTAATTTTATGATTAAGGACCAATACCTTTTAGCTAAAGCTTCCGAAGAATTAATTAAGCTTTATTCTGAAGGAATAATTCCACAAGCTACGCTTGCTTTAGAATCTTCTATATCCAGCTATGAAGTAGGAACGATTGATTTTCTTTCAATGCTTAACAATTTTATCACGGTCTTAGAGTACGAGATAAATTATTATGAAGAATTAGCTAATTTTCAGAAAGCTCTTGCTCGTTTGGAAGAGCTTATTGCTGGAAATATAAATTAAGGCAAATATAAAGATTTAAAAATAGGAAGGTGAACAAGATGAAAAAAATAATAATTCTTTTGATTGTAATAGGCGTGGGGGTAATGGGAATTTACGGGTATAAAATGATTGTTAAAAAAGATATTCAAGGGAAGGAGGTAGTAGAGAAGAAGAAATTATACAGATGTCCAATGCATCCGAATTATACTTCAGATAAGCCGGGTGATTGTCCTATTTGTAATATGAAATTAGTGCCTGTGGAAGAAGAGAGTGAGCATTCCAAGCATGAAGGGATGAAGATGGAGGAGAAAAAAGAAGGTAGAAAAATACTTTATTGGCAGGACCCGATGCACCCGCAGTATGAATCTGATAAGCCGGGCAAAGCTCCGGATTGCGGGATGGATTTAGTTCCTGTTTATGAAGAAGAAAAGGTTAGTGAGGAGATGCCGGTAGGAACGGTAAAAATTTCACCTGAGAAGCAGCAATTGATAGGGGTAAAATTTGGAGAAGCTAAGTATATGCATTTAACTAAGACTTTGAGGACGGTAGCTCGCTTAACCTATGATGAAACCAAAATTGCTCAAATTCATACTAAGATAGATGGGTGGGTTGATAAAGTTTTTATTGATTTTGAAGGTAAATATGTAAAGAAGGGGGAACCGCTTATTAGTGTTTATAGTCCTGAGCTTGTTTCTACACAGGAGGAATTTCTTTTAGCAGAAAAAGCAAAAAAATATTTAGGGGATAGTTCAGTAGAGACGATAGCGAAGGGAGCCGAATCCCTTTATGAAACTACAAAAAAAAGGTTATTGCTTTGGGATATAACAGAACAACAAATAGAAGAGATAAGGAAGAAAGGAGAACCGATTAAGAATTTAATAATTTATTCGCCGATAACGGGATTTGTGATTAAAAGGAATGTTTATGAGAAGCAAAGAATAACCCCGGATACTGAATTATACATGATTGCTAATTTATCAACTATTTGGGCACTTGCAGACATTTATGAATATGAAATACCTATGGTTAGATTGAACCAAGAAGCTTTATTAGAATTACCTTATTTTCCGGGCGAGAAGTTCAAAGGCAGATTAACATATATTTATCCGGAACTTGACCCTACAACGCGAACATTAAAAGTGAGATTGGAATTTAAGAATCCTGATTTTAAATTAAAGCCGGATATGTATGCTAATGTTGAGATAAAAATAGACTATGGGGAGCAGTTAACTGTGCCGGAAGAAGCTTTATTAGATTCCGGAGATAGAAAATATGTATTTGTATATCGCGGAGATGGTTATTTTGAGCCAAGAGAGGTAAAAATTGGATTGAAGATTGACGAGTATTATTCAATTTTGGAGGGCTTATCAGCAGGAGAAAAAATCGTTACTTCCGGTAATTTTCTTATTGATTCTGAAAGTCGATTAAAAGCAGCTATTTCTTCAATGGCTGGGCATAAAATGTAAGGAAAAGATTGAAAGGAAAGGAAGGGAAATATGATAAATAAAATAATTGAATATTGCGCATATAATAAGTTTATGGTTATTATATTTATTCTTGCGGCTATATTGCTGGGCATTTGGAGTATGAAAAATATACCTTTGGATGCTTTGCCTGATCTATCGGATATACAAGTAATTATATATTCAAGGTGGGATAGAAGTCCGGATATAGTAGAGGATCAAGTTACTTATCCGATAGTAACAGCGATGCTTGGAGCACCCAGAGTAACTGCAATAAGAGGATTTTCAGATTTCGGTTATTCTTTTGTTTATATAATATTTGAAGAAGGAACTGATGTATATTGGGCGAGGTCTCGGACTTTAGAATATCTGAGTAAGATTTTGCCGAGACTGCCGGAAGGTGTCAGAGTAGAATTGGGATCGGATGCAACAGGAGTTGGATGGGTTTTCCAATATGCGCTTGTGGATACGACAGGGAAAAATAGTTTAGCGGATCTTAGAACATTTCAGGATTGGTATTTGAGGTATTACTTGCAGAGCGTGCCGGGAGTAGCAGAAGTAGCAACGGTAGGTGGATTTGTAAGACAATATCAAGTCAATATTGACCCAAATGCATTATTAGCTTATAAACTCTCTTTAGAGAATGTAGTAGAAACTATCCGACGGAGTAATAATGAAGTAGGTGGAAGATTAATTGAATTTACAGAAAGAGAGTATATGGTGAGAGGAAGGGGATATGTTCGGTCAATAAAGGATGTTGAAAATATTGTAGTAGGGGTGAACAGGGAGACAGGGACTCCAATTTTAGTAAAAGATATAGGCAGAGTGGTACTTGGTCCGGACATAAGAAGGGGCATAGCAGACCTTGATGGAAAAGGCGATGTAGTAGGTGGAATAGTTGTTATGAGGTATGGTGAGAATGCTCTTCATGTGATTGAGAGGGTCAAAGCAAAACTTAAGGAATTGGAGCCTGGTCTGCCTAAAGGTGTCAAGATAATTACTGTTTATGATAGATCAGAGCTTATAGAAAGGTCTATTGATACTTTAAAAGATACTTTAAAAGAAGAATTATTTATTGTTAGCATGGTCATTTTAATTTTTTTGTGGCATATTCCCAGTGCTATTATTCCTATTATAACTATTCCAGTGGCGGTAATAATATCTTTTATTCCGATGTATATGACGCGGACTACTGCTAATATTATGTCTCTTGGAGGAATAGCCATAGCAATTGGCGCAATGGTAGATGCTGCAATAGTTGTTGTAGAGCAGACTCATAAAAAATTAGAACATTGGGAAGCTGAAGGTAAACCCGGCAATTATGAACAAGTAATAGTTTCTGCTATTAAGGAAGTAGGAGGACCGAGTTTTTATTCTCTTTTAGTTATTGCAGTATCTTTTCTACCTATTTTTGCTTTAGAAGCCCAAGAGGGTAGATTGTTTAAGCCATTGGCATTTACTAAAAATTTCTCAATGGCAATAGCAGCAGTTCTTGCTATTACTCTTGACCCTGCTATTAGACTTTTGTTGATGCATTTTAAAGAATATAACTTTAGACCTTTTTGGCTAAGCAAGCTGCTAAATGCTATTTTAGTGGGGAAAATACATAGCGAAGAAAAACATCCAATCAGCAGACCATTGATGAAAATTTATCATCCTTTAGTTGAGTTAGTCTTAAGGCATAAGTATGCTACGGTTGTTTTAGCAGTTTTAATAGTTATTGGAACATTGCCAATATTTTTCAAATTAGGTTCTGAATTTATGCCACCGCTGAATGAAGGAGTGATTCTTTATATGCCTACGACATTGCCCGGTATATCTGTAACGGAGACAGCAAAATTATTACAGCTTCAGGATAAGATTCTTCGTCAATTCCCGGAAGTTAAGAGCGTATTCGGTAAGGCTGGAAGAGCTGAAACATCAACGGACCCTGCTCCATTTTCAATGATGGAAACAGTTGTAGTTCTTAAACCGGAATCACAATGGAGGAAAAGAGAAAGATGGTATTCTTCATGGGCTCCTGAATGGCTTCAGAATATTTTTAGGAGAGTATGGCGTGATGGAATAAGCTGGGATGAACTGGTTGATGAAATGGATAAAGCGCTCCGACTGCCCGGCGTTACGAACGCTTGGACTATGCCCGTTAAAGCCAGAATTGATATGCTTACTACTGGAGTTAGGACTCCTATCGGTCTTAAAATAATGGGGGCTGACTTAAAAAAAATTGAAGAGATAGGAACTCATTTAGAGATGGTTTTGAAGGAGGTTCCGGGGACCCGAAGCATTTATGCTGAAAGAACCAGCGGCGGATATTTTTTAGATTTTAAGTTAAAAAGAGATGAATTAGCTCGCTACGGTTTAACCATAGATGATGTTAATATGATTATTATGTCAGCGGTGGGTGGTGAAAATATCTCTACAACAATTGAAGGTAGAGAAAGGTATCCAATAAATGTAAGATATATGAGGGATTTTAGAGGCAGCTTAGATAAATTAATGAGAACTCTTGTTCCTGTTCAGAGTTCAGGTATGAATGGTGATGGGAAAGTGATACAAATTCCTATTGCGCAATTAGCGGATATTACATTGATTTCCGGACCAGGTATGATAAGAGATGAAAATGGTTTACTAACCGGCTATGTATATATTGATGTAGCAGGCAGAGACCTCGGCAGTTATGTAGATGAAGCAAAAAGCATAGTTAGGCAGAAAATTAAATTACCAGTAGGATATTCTCTTATTTGGAGCGGTCAATATGAATATATGGAAAGAATTAAGAAACGGTTGGCATTTGTTGTTCCAATTACTTTGTTTATAGTATTTGTTCTTATTCATTTAAATACAGGCTCGATAGTAAAAACTTTCATTATATTAACAGCAGTTCCATTTTCAGCAGTCGGAGCTATCTGGCTTCTATGGTTTTTGGATTATAATACAAGTATAGCAGTATGGGTGGGTTTAATTGCCTTGCTCGGAGTAGATGCAGAAACAGGTGTCTTTATGCTATTGTATTTGGATTTAGCTTACAAAGAAAGAACAGAAAAAGGTATGATGAAAAGTTATGAGGATTTGAAAGAGGCAATTATAACCGGAGCAGTTAAAAGATTGAGACCCAAAGTCATGACAGTTGCTTGTTTGCTTACAGGGCTATTTCCAATTATGTGGTCTACAGGAACCGGCGCTGATGTTATGAAAAGAATTGCAACTCCTATGATTGGCGGTATCTTCACCTCTTTTATTATGGAATTGCTTGTCTATCCTGCTATTTATGCCATTTGGAAATGGAATTTCGAAATTAAAAAATCCTTACAGAATCCCAATTAAAAATCTTTTAATAACTCAACAAATTTATTGAATATTCTAAGTTCGTGAACTCAATTATTACTCATTTATATTTTTCTCGAAGTGGACGAGAAACATTATTGCATAGAGCAAAATTAGGAGCTTCAGGATAATGCTTACGGAATGCATTAAAATGCTTTGCTACTGTTTTTAGCAAGCACTTTCTGTTCATCCATTTCCAATTGATTTTTAATGCCAAAGAACATAAATTTTTAGAAGAGCTGATTTATGAAAAGATTGAGTTGTATTATTTTACTTCTTTCGATTTTTTTTCCAGTAAAAAATTTATTTTCTGCTGAAATAAATTATGTTTCCTTCTACAAGATAAGAATAAGCCTATTAAGTTCTTCAGAGTCTGCAGTTTTATCTATTGAAAATAATGAAGATTTTTTAACTTATAGGATAATTTCAGTAGAGGGGAATCCTTTTAAATGGGGAGCCTCAATTGATAAAATATGGCTTCTTCAGAAAGAGCAAGATGCCGGTATAGGAAATTCAGTAAAGATTATGGTAGATTATGCAATTAGTGTTTCTTCTTTTGGAAAAAAATTAAATTTTATTTTGATAAATGAAGGGACAGTGGAAATTTATGGCGTCGGCATTAAAGAAGAGAAGTTATTGATCCATATATCTAATTTGGGAGAGAAGAGGAAAAAATTTTCTATTAATTTAAGAGAGCAGGAAGGGATTG
Source organism: uncultured Acidobacteriota bacterium (assembly GCA_964423235.1). Taxonomy (GTDB): domain Bacteria; phylum Acidobacteriota; class HRBIN11; order MFGW01; family MFGW01; genus CAYREJ01. The sequence goes on from CAYREJ010000021.1 coordinate 9,017, forward strand.
TTCCAGTTAATTCGATAATTGAGAATGTAAGACCTCGGAATTTAGTGCTTGCTTTTTATTATATGTGGTATAATAGCATAGGTATATGGAACAGTCCTTACTTGAATGATCATCCGCAGGAGCTTTACATTTCATCAGATTCTTTTGCCATATCTCGCCATATTCATCAAGCAAAGTCAGCAGGCATTGATGGTTTCATTGCTTCCTGGTGGGGAGCTTATTCTAATACTGATGATAATTTTAAGATCCTTTTACAAGAAGCAGAAAAAGAAAATTTTTTAGTTAGCATCTATTTAGAAATAATGACTAAAAATGAGCAAGGAGAATTGATGGTTCAGCCGCCGGAAATAATTTTTAATTGGCTGAAATACTTGCTTTCTGAGTATGGGAAAAGAGATGCTTTTTTAAAAGTGGAGGGCAAACCTGTAATCTTTATATACAATTCTCATTTAGTGAATTTAGGTATTTGGAAGAGGATTTTTAATAAATTGAGAAAAGAAAATCTTAATGCTTTATATGTAGCAACTGTTGGTTATGGTCAGCAAATGAATGTTTTAGATGTTTTTGATGGTTTGCATTTTTATAATATTTTAAGCCTTATCAAGAGTAATGATGAATTAAATTTACTTGAAAAAGGATATGCAAAAATAAGTAAGATTGTTAGCTATTATCCATTATTGACAGATAATAAAAAGAGTAAATTTTGGGCAGCCACGATACAACCTGGTTATGATGATCATTTATTGCCGGATAGAGCTTCTCCTGTTATTAAGAGGAATCATGGGGAGACTTACAGGTTTACTTTTAAAGCCGCTATCAATAGCAATGCTTATTGGATTATAATTACGACCTGGAATGAATGGTGGGAGCACACTTATATTGAACCAAGCATCAAGTATAAAGATAGGTATTTAAATTTAACAAAAGAATTCTCTTCTATTTTTAAAAAAATCAACTCTCAAGAAAGCTTTATTCATTCAGATTTTTAGCGATTATTTAATTTTTTGCAGAGGATTTGAGTTCATTTTGGTATAGCTCAGTGAAAGTTATTTTGATTTCATCTCTTACTTTTCTAAAGATGGTAATTATTTCTTCATCATTACCTATTGCCATAGCAGGGTCCTGAAATGAAAAGTGCAATCTATTTTTTGCTTTTCCCGTAAAAACAGGGCAAAGCTCTTTTGCAGAATCGCAAACTGTAATAACATAATCAAATTCTTGCATTGAGAATATACTCACAGGCTTTGGTTCATTTTTGGATATATCAATACCAATTTCTTGCATTACCTTTATTGCTAAAGGATGAACTTTTGAAGCAGAAAATATCCCTGCTGAATATACTTCAAGTTCGGGGTCATTGAAAGATCGAAGAATCCCCTCTGCCATCTGGCTCCTTGCTGAATTACCTGTGCAAAGAATTAAAACTTTCATCTTTATAGAGATATGAAATTTATGCTTTAACTTTTTCCCTAATTATTATTTTGAAATTTATTTTTTAACATTAAATATTAAATTAAATTTAAAATTTTATCAAGCCTAAATAAGGTACTGATCAGTTTTCTCCAAAAGCATCTATAAGAAAAATTGTCAAGTGCTAAAGATAAATTCACCACAGAGACACAGAGAACACAGAGAAAAAATTTACTCTGTGTCCTCTGTGCCTCTGTGGTGAAATATAAAAACAAAGATGACACAAAGATCACATAGAAAGATATATTTTATAGAAAAAACTTTGTGTCCTTTGTGGTTAAAAAATATAAGCTATAAATAGAATAAGGTAGTCTCAAAGTAATAATTTTGTAGAAAACTGACCAGATACTTACTTTAAGATTGATATTATAGGGGGATGAGAATATAATAAATTATGTTTATATAAGAATGATTTAGGGAAGGCAGATGCTGCATGAAATCGCAAATTAGTAAAAAACCTAAAAGGCAATTGCATAAAGAAGGTAAAAAGGAGCATTTTTATAATATAAGAAAAGAAATAATATTAATTCTTTTAATATTTACTTTTGCTTTAGGAGAGAGGATTTTTTTCTTGCAAGGAAATATAGATAAGGATTTTCCATATTCAATATTTTATTATGGGGATTCAATGAAGTATGATGCTTATGCGGTGGCTCTTTTGAAAGGAAAATTATACGATAATGGGTTTCCTTATCATCCACCATTTTTTGCTTGGATTTTAGCATTAATATATAAAATGATGGGTATCCCGACTGGTTCTGGTTATCCATATAAGATAATATTTTCTTTTATAAATTCAGTAGCTTGCATATTAGTTTATATTTTAGCCAAAGAAATTTTTAATAGGTTCATAGCCATAATTATATCTTTAGCTTTTGCTTTATCTTTTGGAATGTTAGTGTTATCAGCTACCGCAAATAATGAAAATATTTATTTAGTTATTTTGATCATAACTTTGATATTAGCATTAAAGAATAGAGAGCTAAATTCTTATAGATATGCTATTATGATTGGGATACTCTTTGGTATGGGTTCTTTAACCAGAGCTGAGCATTTAACATTGCTTCCATTTTTTATTTTATATTTTTATCTTAATAAGAATTTAGATATTTGGAAAGCAATGAAATATTATATAATTTTAGTATTATCAACATTTTTAGTAATAATGCCTTGGTTGATAAGAAATTTTGTAATACTAACAAATTATAATAGAAGCATAGCATTTATGAGATTAGAACCATTAAATTCATTTGTATTAATTACAAATTATGGACCTATAAATTTTGCAATGGCAAATAATGATTACTCGGATGGTGGATTCAATCGGAATATTTTAGATACAAAAACAGGTTCATCTACATTAAATCTTTTAAACCCACAACATCGTCATTATTTTATTCATGGATATGAAGAAGGAATAAAATGGATAATAGAAAATCCTGCTGGATATATAAAACTATGCCTTAAAAAATTAAATATAAGCAGTGATGCTTTATCTTTGGGGTTTACATCTTGGAATGTGCCTTCTGGTCTTGATGGCGTTAGAAGAGCAGTTGATGCATTTGCGCCTGAAAGAAATTGGTTCAAATATCCGATGATTATTTTGTGCATCAGTGGTTTTTTAATTCTGCTAATAAATAACTGGAGAAAGAATTTGATTATGCATTTTGTCTTGCTGCATAAGCTGATTATAATAATTTTATTTTTTGGGTATGTAAGACAATTGCTTTCTATTTATCCAGTATTGTTAATTTTCATTTTTAGTTCAATTTGCTTATTAAAAGAAAAAAAGCTTAAAGTTATAGTAATAATAGCAATCATTATTTCTTTAGTTGCATTTATATATGATGGCTTTACAATTAGGGAGCCTAAAAATTATACTGCCAAGGGTTCTGTTGATCCGCACACGGGATACTTGATACAAGATGCAAGTATTTATTTAAAATTGATAAAGAAGCATTGATATTAAAAATGAAGGAAGCGTCTGGCGATTTCAAAGTAAATAAATATACCTAAGATATCTGCAAGAGTTGTAATTAAAGGACCAGCCATAACGGCAGGGTCCAATTTGACTAATTTAGCTAAAAGAGGTAAAAGGGCGCCGGAGAGGTTGGCAGCAACAACTATTAAAATAAGCGATATACAGACAATTATTGAAATGCTAATATCGGTTCCTATCATAAGATTTCTAATCAATAAGATAATTCCGAGAATAATGCCGATTACTATTCCCATAAAAGATTCTCTGAATATAATTTTAAACAAATGATATACATTAATTTCTCCAGTAGCTAATCCTCTGATAACTAAAGTAGCTGATTGCGTGCCTGCATTTCCGCCTGTATCGATTAGCATAGGAATGAATACGACTAAGGAAGCTATTTTTAAAGCATCTGTATAATTCTGAAGTATTATTTGAGTTATTGTATCTGCTAATAATAAAAATGCAAGCCATAGAATTCTTTTTCTTGCTAGGCGCTGAAAGCTTGAACGAAAATAACTTTCTTCAGTAGCTTGCATAGCAGCCATTTTATGAAAATCTTCTGTTGCTTCTTCATCAATAACATCTATAATATCATCAACCGTGATGATGCCAACTAACCTATTTTCTAAATCCACTACTGGAACAGCTAATAAATCATATTTTTTAATTATTTTAGCTACATATTCTTGATCGTCAATTGTCTTTACACTTATAACATCTTTGTGCATTACATTTTCTACTAAATAATTATCCGGAGCTAATAATAATTGTCTCAAAGAGACAATTCCTATAAGATGGCGTTGTTCATCTATGACATAAGAATAATAGATTGTTTCTTTATCCGGAGCAATTTTTCTAATATGACTTATTGCGTAAGAAATAGTCATATTAGCCCGCAAGTCGACAAATTCAGGAGTCATTAATCTTCCAGCTGAATTTTCCGGATAATTTAGCATTATATTTAATAAATCTCTCTGATCCTGCGGTAAAAGGGAAAGCAATCTTTTTACTATACCTGCTGGTAATTCATCAAATAATTCAGTTCTATCATCAGGAGCCATCGAAGCAATAATTTCTTTAGCGCTATCATCAGTTAATATTCTTAAAAGTTCTTCCTGTTCATTAGTTTCCAATGAAGAAAAGACTTCTACCGCTGTGTCTTTGGGCAAAAGTCTGAAAATCATTGCTCTATCCGGAATCTCTAAGGACTTAAGTATCTCAACTATATCAGCAGGTAAAATATCAGGCAATGCTTCTTTTAGAGAACGATAATCCTTCTTTTCTAATAACTCTTTTATTTCTAACAATAATATCTCCGCTGCTTTCATATATTTATATAGGTTTAAAGAATTATGATCCTATTTTTGCTATATGAATATCATTCCGGCGTAAGCTACAACTTCAGAATAATTCCCAGTTTTGGCTCCGGAATTAGAATAAGCTATTAGTTCCCCCTTTTCTGCTTTCAATTCTTTTACTGCTACAAGCATGGCAGTAGCAGGCAAGTATCCACACATACTTATATTATGTTTAATAATGGTTTCATAAAGTCCCTTTGCATCTATATTCTTCATCTGATTAATAGCAAGTTCATCTTTCTTTTTTGCTGAGGCAGCTGATTCATAATGCGTCATATCCGAACTGGCTATTATTAATGCATTCCTTTTTAAATTATTTATTGCTTCAGCTATTGCTTTGCCTAATTTTTCTAATTTCTCATATTCATAAGCCCTAATGCAGATTGGAACTAAAGTGAATTTTCCTTTCAGATATTGCAAAAAAGGCAGCTGCACTTCAAGGGAATGCTCTTTTTCATGAGCCCTATAATCTATTTTTACTTCTTTATAATTATTCAAAATCAAATTAGCTAATGCAGTATTAATTTCTATTTCTCCCAGAGGCGTTATCCATGCACCTTCATTCATAATTGCTATACTTTCACCCCTTCCTGTGTGATTGGGACATAATATTATTACATCATCTGGTATTATCGCTTGTGAATAAACTATTCCCGCTACTTCTCCCGAATAAATATAACCGGCATGAGGAACTAATAAGCCCTTGGCTTCCTTCTTCTCCTTCTCCTCAATGATGAAAAATTTAAGCATCTTGATTAAATCTTTTTCTTTTCCCGGGTAAAAATACCCAGCAACAGCTGGTTCTCTCTTCATAAAAAAATCTCCTTATCTTATTCTTCTAAATATCCTAAGAGTTTATCTATTGGTGTTGAAAATAATGATGATAGCAAAGGATTCTGCCTCCATTTATCAATGGTCTTTGAAATTTGTATCTTAATATCTTCTGTTATAGCTTTATTATTTGCTATCATTTTTTCAAAACACGAAAATATCTCTAATAAGTTAATAGAATTTAAATTTATTATTTTATTGTTAATTTTTATTTGACCTTCAGCAACGGGAATTTCCTTCTTTGTCCAATCAATGAAAGCTTCTTTTTCAGGTTTGCCAAATATTTTAAGAGTCTGGATAGAAGATTTTATTATCTTTTCAGCTGCTTCTAATTCTATTAAATAATTAGGATATTGAACAAAATCTTCTAATTTTTTCCCTAAAGGTATAGCTTTAGAAGGAGCGCCAAATTTTAAAGCACGAAATGATTGAAGATTTTTAGCGCAACTACTTCCGGCGGCTTCCATAGCATCTTCTACCTTCTTTTTCCAACTTTTTACCAACGGACTAGCTATGCATTTTTTCTCTTCTTTTAATTTTTCTATCTCTTTCAATGCTGAATTTAATTCTTCAATTATCTTTTGAGTATCCATAATCCCTCCATTATCAATTAGCAAGTTTAACATATCTTTGGCTCAATATCAATTAGTGAATGGGTGAATAGGTGAATGTGGTGAATGGTGATTCAACTTTTGTTGATTAGTAAAATTCTTGATTTTGTTTAATTATGATTATTTAGATGCAACTTAAGTTGATATCTTATATTATCCCTAAAGATTTAGGGTAATTAAGAATTACTTCCAATCTATATTTTTATAGTATTAAATTATTGGCATCTCCATTGTCCTATTCTCGCATACTAAAATCAAATAAAAAATTTAGGAGGTAAAATTTTATGATTAACACAAAAAATTTAACGATTTTAATATGTTTGATGGTAGTTTCTTTTGCAGGTTTGGCTGCATTTGCACAGGGCAATTCAAAACCAGCAAATAATGCTGCTGCTGACCAATTAGTAAATATTAATACTGCAACTGTTTCGCAATTGGTTAGTTTACCCGGTATAGGTCCTAAGACTGCTGAAAAAATTGTTGAATATAGAAATAAAAATGGAAAATTCAAGACAAAGGAAGAAATAATGAATGTTAGAGGAATAGGCGAGAAAAAATTTGCAAGGATAAAGGATAAGATTAAAATTTAGCCTCCCTGGTCTCCCATAACTCTCACTCCCCATTATCAATATAAAAATATGGGTAAGGCACATATAAGCCTTGCCCATTATTTTTAGGGTGAAATAGCGAAACGAATTCAATTCTAAATATGAAATACGAAATCTAAAACAATGTTTAATTAATTCACAAGTTTTGAGTTTGGGAATTCAGCTCTATTGCTTTCATATACTTTTGTGCATTTTATTATATTTCTAAAATAAGATTTTCATATGCAGCTAATGAATTGGGGAAAATTTCTTTAGCTTCCTTTTCCATTTTATCTATATCCTCATCACTATAAGAAGGGTCATAATGAAAGAGTGCTAATTTTTTAACTTCTGCTTCTTTAGCTGTTTCAGCCGCCATTTGAACAGTGGAATGTCCGAAGCCTTGAACAGGAAATATAGAAGAAATATAATCGGAATGAAAATACTGAGAATCATGAATAAGTAAATTGCAACCTTTGGCAAATTTTATTAGCTTACGATTTCCTCCAATGTATCCTTCAATATCAGTAGCGTAGACGACACTTTTATTTTTAAATTCTATTCTGTATATATATACTCCTCCGTTGGGATGAGCTAAACTCTTAAGAACATAAACTTTTAATGGGGCTTTCTGAATTAAGTCATTATTTTGATAAAGAGAAACAATTTCCGGATTAGCTTTTTCCTCAAAATAAAGAACTACTTCAGTCTCTTTAATACTCCTAATTATTTTTAATGAAGGAAGTTCAGATAATTCAACAGGAAAGTAAGGAGATACCATAGCTTTTCCTACACCATGTTCCAATTCTTCTTGAAATATTTTAGGTCCAAATAAATAGCAGATGCTGCTTGGAATATATACCGGTTTAAAAAATGAGAAACCTTGAGTATGATCATGATGAGTATGACTGAAAAATATTGTAAATTTCATAGGTACTCTTAGTAAGTCATCATTATTTGATTCTATGTAATTTTTGAACATCTCATCACCGAGATTTATTATGCCGGTTCCTGCATCAAATATTAACAAGTTACCATCAGCTTGAATTTCAATACAAGAAGTATTACCGCCATATTTTATGGTTCTTTTCCCCGGAACAGGATGACTTCCTCTGACACCCCTAAATTTTACTATAATTTTATTATCTTTTTTCATTTAAAGCCCTTTTTTAAAATCATAGTAAAAAAATTATATAGAAATTTTCTCATTTGTCAAATAGCTAATCAGTAAATAGTCACTTTTTTCCAAATCCTAAAAGCCACTGGCAAAAAAATTATAAATCACAAAGAGAAACACGAAAAGGAAGTTAAGAAGTTAGGAAGTTAAGAAGTTAAGAAAATAAGATGATGTTTGCGAACTTTGCGAGCTTTGCGTGAAGAAGTAAAATTATGCTAAACAAAATTGCAAACAATAAAAAGCACAAAATAATCTCAAAA
>CAYREJ010000022.1:0-16459 GCA_964423235.1 uncultured Acidobacteriota bacterium
TATTAGCTGGAGTAATTATTACTAAGTATAATAAAATAAAAATGGTGCCCTTTTTTATCATAATTATCTTTTCCTTTTAATATATAAATTATATCATAAAAAAACTATCTTGTTAAATCTGCAAGGCATTAAAAGTGCTAAATGGTTTTTTCTTCATTTTCAAACTGGAGGATACAGCTTCTCATCTTCTTAACTTCTTAATTTCTTATCTCATTATATTCTTATGACTTGATTACATTTTAGATTTATGATAAATAAGACTCTATATTAATAATAAATTTATAAAATATATAAGGAGGATAAATGATGAAGAAAGCGTTGGTTTGTGGCGCAGGAGGATTTATAGGGGCGCATTTAGTTAAGAAGCTGAAAAAAGAAGGTTATTGGGTAAGAGGAGTTGACATAAAATATCCTGAATTTTCGCCAACGCAGGCTGATGAATTTTTGATTCTGGATTTAAGAGAACATGAAAATAGCCTTAAGGCACTTTCTTTAAGCTCTGGCACCTTTGATGAGGTATATCAGCTTGCGGCTGATATGGGGGGAATGGGCTATATACATTCAGCAGAATGTGAGATAATGCATAATAACTCATTAATAAATATTAATATGACACATGCAGCAGCAATGAAAGGAATAGAAAAATATTTTTTCTCATCTTCAGTATGTGTTTATAGAGATATGAAGCCGGGGGAACCGGAGTTAAAAGAAGAAGATGCGATACCAGCTAATCCAGACAATGAATATGGATGGGAGAAGCTTTATGCGGAACGGGTAGCGATGGCATATGGGAGGAAATACGGTGTCAGAGTAAGAATAGCAAGGTTTCAAAATTGTTATGGACCGGAAGGGACTTGGAGGGGTGGAAGAGAGAAGGCACCCGCTGCGATATGTCGGAAAGTAGCAGAAGCAGAGGAAGGCGGTACAATAGAAGTATGGGGTGATGGAAGTGCCATTCGTTCTTATACTTACATAGATGATATGATTGAAGGAATATATTTATTGATGAAATCGGATTTAGAAGGACCAGTGAACATTGGCTCACCGGAATATGTAAGTGTAAAAGAATTAGTGGACACAGTAATTGAAGTTGCAGGGAAAAAATTAAAGATTAAATGGGTAGAAGGTCCGGTCGGGGTTCAATCAAGAAATTTCAGCAATGAAAGAATATATTCTCTCGGATGGAAGGCTAAATTTTCGCTGAAAGAAGGCATATCCTTAACTTATCCTTGGATAAAAGAGCAAGTTAAAAAAAGCAAGCATTTATAGATTAGACTAATTAGACTTATTAGACTTATTTAAGCCAGAGTAATTAGCTTAATTAGCGGGGTGCCAGAGTAAATTTAGAATAAATGTAGAAGCTTTGAGTCTTCCTTCTTTACAAAAACTGATTTAAATCTTCATAGTGAAAATTTGATATGGATTGGATTGCAACTGCAAATCGCTCATTTAATTCGCTTATTTCTTCAATTTTAATTGCATCTTTTTCTGTAACTACAATGAAGTCAGCAGATAATTCGCTTAATAACTTTCCAACATAAATAATTTCCTCTTTTTTGAAATGATAATGATCTATAAAAGATTTTTTATAAAGGATGAAAGCTCCTAAATTCTTAACTTCTTCTTCAAGATATTTAAATTTGGCAATTGCTGAAAAAAGTATGATTTTTTTATTCTTTATAAAATCAGGCGGGAAATAATTATTATTTATTTTCCAAGCTGATATATAATATTCTAATTGAATAATTTGTCTCCCCTGAACAGTTTTACTAATTTTTCTAAGCAAATTTCCTGAAGATTTTTTAGTTAAGCATATTATTGAAGCTCTCCGAAGAGAAGATAAAGGTTCTCTTAGCTCCCCCGATGGAAAAAGTCTCAAAACATCTAAACCTGAAATTAATACAATATCTAAATCTCGACATAATTTCCGATATTGAAAACCATCATCCAAAATAATAAAATCAGGTGAAAATTTACTAATTGCAAATTTTGCTGAAACAACTCTATTTTTTCCAATAATCACAGGTACTTGAACAGATTTGGCAATCAAAATAGCTTCATCCCCGCATTGATATGTATTACCATAAATATTCTCTCCATCACAAACAATAAATGGTTCCTTACTTAATCTTGCCTTATAGCCTCTCAGCAAAACTACAATTCTTTTATTTCTCTCCAGAAGAAATTTAACAAGATGTATCACTAATGATGTTTTTCCTGTTCCACCAAGTGTTATATTGCCTACACTTATAACTTTACAATTTACTCGCTCAACTCTAAATATATTATGATCGTAAGCTTTATTTCTTATATATATTACTATCCCATAAAGAAGAGCAAATGGCATAAAAAAAACAACTCTCATTAGAAACAATAATTTTCTCATTAATTCTTAAAGTGAAGCAATAATATTTTTCACTTCATTAATTATTCTTTCAGTAGCACCAGCATTTTTTCTTACAACTTTGTAAGCATTTTTTCCTAATTCATCTCGCAGCTTATCATTATCTAACATTTGCTCTAATGCAAGCAATAAATTATTAATGTCTGTTTTTAAACAACCTTTATTAATTAAAAATTCTTCAGCCATTTCTTTAAAATTTTCCATATGATTCCCAATAATAATTGGCTTAGCAAAATAAGCTGGTTCTATAATATTATGACCTCCATAAGGAAGGAAGCTTCCCCCTATAATAACAACCGTAGATAATTGATATAATGAAGCTAACTCTCCAACACTATCCAATAAAAAAACTTCACTTTCTTTTATTTTGTCTTCACTCCTTTTACATAATGATAATCCCTTTGAAATAATTAAATCTGAAACTTCATTAAATCTTTCAGGATGTCTCGGCGCTATTATTAGTTTCAATGAAGGGAACTTTTTCTTCAATCCGGCATAAATATTTAGGAACAATTCTTCTTCTCCTTTCATAGAACTTCCCACTAAAATACAAGGATTATCTTTTAGCCATTTTTTTACTTCTTCAACCGCTTCCATTTTTTCATTAGGTTTTACATCATATTTCAAATTGCCTAATATCTTTATCTTCGCTTCTTCAACTCCTATCTTTTTTAATCTCTCAGCATCAGCATTGCTCTGCATATAAAATTTCTGAATTATATTTAATTTCTTACAAAACCACCTTCGGATTATCCTGTACCACTTAAAAGCTCTTTCTGAAATCCTCCCATTTATTAAAAGGATAGGAATTTTATTCTTATTGCAATAATATAAAAAATTTAGCCAAAATTCTGATTCCACCAAAATAACTAAATCCGGCTTTAATTCCTTTAAAAAATTTTTTACAGCAAAGCTCCAATCAAAAGGAAAATAATGCACTTCATATTTATTATTAAATTTTTCATTAATTAACTTATATGCGGCTGGCGTAATAGTGCTTATTAGGATATGCAGGTAAGGCATTTCTTCTTTTATTTTTTCAACCAGATATTTTACTGATATTAGCTCGCCAACGGACACCGCGTGTATCAGCACCCTCCTGCTATTTACTCTGGCACCTGCTAAATTTACTCTGGCACCTACAACGGGGCTGATAAAGCCAAATCTCTCCTTCAGGTTCGCCAAGGGCTTGTTTCTAATAATGGATTTCCCTAAAAATATAGGAACATATAAAAGAAAAATAATTGTATAAATTATGTCATAAATTATCGGAAACATATCTTAATAAATTAAAGAATAAACTTATTCTATTAAACAAAGTTCAATTACATTGCGAAGTGGATCTGCTGCTATTAATTTAACTTTTACTTTCTGTCCTAACCTAAATGATTTATTATACTTTTTTCCTATAATCGCATATTTTCTCTCATCAAAATAATATATGTCCCCTATTAAGGTATTAACAGGAATAAAGCCCTCTACAAATGGCTCTATGATTTCTACAAAAATTTTTTTATAGCTCAGACCAGAAATTATTCCATCAAAAATACTTCCCAAATAATTTTTCATAAAACGAGCTCTTTTCATATTTATAATATACCTTTCTGCATCATCAGCTTTTCTTTCGGCTTCCGAAGAATGAGCAGCAATCGTAGGTAAAATTCTTTCATATTTTTTAAATTGGTGATCTGAGAAATTTTTATTCATTAATATAGTGAGAATTCTATGATTTATTAAGTCGGGGTATCTCCGTATTGGCGATGTAAAATGAGTATAGCATTTTGAAGCCAATCCAAAATGTCCGGAATTATTAATTGCATAAGTTGCTTGTTTAAAAGAACGAAGCATCAAATAAGAAACAAAATTAGCTTCTGCCTTTCCTTCCAATTCAAATAATATTTTTTGAAAAGAAAAAGGCTTTGTATAATCAAATTTATTGGGAACCTTAAAACCAAGGTTCCTATAAGCTTCAAAAAATTGTTCCACTTTAAAAGGATCAGGTATTTCATGAACTCTATATATGAAAGGAATACCCTTCCTTTCTAAATAATTAGCTATTGTTTCATTAGCTAAAATCATAAATTCTTCAATTATTCTATGGCTATCTAATCTTATTGTTTTATTTATACCGGAGATATTCAAATTTCTATCTAATAATATAATTGGTTCAGGAAAATCAAAATCTAATGCTCCTCTCTGATACCTCTTTTTGTACAATATTTTAGCTAATTCATTCATTAATAATAATGAATTCTTTATCTGCTCATCTATTTTCTCTTCTCCATCTAATATCCTCTGAACACCATTATAAGTTAATCGGGCTTTTGAAGAAATTATTGATTTAAAGATTTTTGTTCTTTTTATCTTCCCATCCGGAGCTATTTTAATTTTAATGGAAATGGCTAATCTCTTTTCATATGGCTGCAAGCTACATAACCCCGATGATAACACATCAGGAAGCATCGGAATAGCTCTATCAGGAAAATAAATAGAAGTACCCCTTAAAAAAGCTTCGTAATCAAGCTTACTTCCTTCTTTAACAAAAAAAGATACATCAGCTATATGAACCCCCAATATATAATTCCCTTCTTTATCCAAAGTAATACTAACAGCATCATCAAAATCTTTCGCATCTTCTCCATCTATCGTAAAAATTAATTCATTGCTTAAATCTATATAATTGCCATTCTGAATTTCTTCTGCTTTAATCCTTTCAGCTTCTTCCAAAGATTCTTTAGAGAATTCTTTTATTATGTTAAATTTGCTTATTACTATTTTTTCGTCTATATCTTTATCATCTTCATACCCTATAATATCCGATATGATACCTTTTGCTAATTTGCGACCACGATAAAATTTCTTTATATGAAATGCTACTAATTGAGTTTCTTTAAGCTCCTTATTGAAAGGAACTTTTACTATATAATCAGCTCTGCTATCCAAAGGAAGAACAACAAATCTTTTTTTACTTTTCTTGACTCTACCGATAATTGCTTCTTTTTCATGATAATAATCATAATCCTCATACTTTACTTTATTTCTGTTTCTTCTATTTTGATGATTCATACTTTCTCACTTTAACATTTGCTTCTTTTAATAAAGATAAAGCTACTTCATTTAGAGGATAATCAGCCTGATACACTACTTCACGAATTCCTGCATTAATAATCATTTTAGTGCATATAAGACAAGGACTATATGTAGAGTATAAAGTAGAATCTTTCAATGAGATGCCATGGTAAGCTGCTTGAGTTATTGCATTTTCTTCCGCATGAGAACATAAGCACTGCTCTAAATTTGAACCGCTCTCTATCAAGCTATTGCATCTGGGACACCCTCCTTCATTGCAATTCCGCGTTCCCCGCGGCGTCCCATTATATCCTGTTGAAATTATCCTCTTATCTTTTACTACAATCGCAGCTACCTTCCTCTTTAAACAATTACTTCTTAATGCTGCTACTTTAGCTATCATCATAAAATATTCATCCCAATCCGGACGAGGCTGATTCTTTAATAATTTTAATATTATGCTTTTTGCCCTTTGACGAAAGTCCTCTATGGTAGAATTATTCTCTATCCTTATATCAGCTTCTTGAGAACATAATGCCAATTGTTGTCCCCCTGCATTATCATTCTTTTCCTCCTCTGCTTCTAATATTAAAAATTCTTCAAAAGTCAAAGGATCATTTTCTCTCCCCCGTGCCCTTATCCTTTTGAACCTATTTTCCGGCGTCGCCTCCACTTCAATCAATACAAAATCTCTCCTCCTTCTAAATACCTCTATTTCTGATGGATGCCTTATTGAATCAATAACATAGTTCTTCTCAATATCCAATTTCTTATTGATTACCTCCGCTAAAATAGAATACCCAAATTTATTTCTTAATTCTCTTCCTTTTTTAATTAAATTCTCTCTGGTAATTGGAGAATTCTCTTTTTTCAATTCCTCTCTTATTACATCAGATAGGGAACAGTATATAAATCCTACCTCTTTTAATAAATCCGCAAGGACGCCTTTACCGGCACAATTTTTTCCAGTTAACCCTATTATCATAGTTGAGTATTATAAAATATATCAGTCAACAACTCAATGAAATGCGTAAATAATGGGTAAATGCGTTAAACATCTACCATTTATACTTGGTTTCAAAAGTCTTTCTATAACGGTAAGGTATATTTTTTAGCAATTCGCTTTTTAAATCATATAGCTTGGATAAAATTCCCTTTGCTTTATCTTCTTGCTTATTATGCGAATAGATTTTATAAATCAAAATATAAGATTTAAATAATAACGATAGAAACTTCATTTTCTGCGCTTCCCATATTATTTTTTCTAAAAGCTTTAAAGCAGCGTCATATTTTTTTATCTCAAAGTTAATTAAAGCTCCGTAATAGAGAGCAATTAGAAGGAAACTTTTTTGTTTTAGCCTTTTAGCTCTTTTAATAGTCAAATAAGCCAAATTTTTTGCTTTATTGTAATCTTTTTTTTCAACAGCAATTTCAAAAAGAATGAATCTACTTTCTAATATTTTTTCATTATTTTTAATTTCCTTAGCAATTTTAAAAGCTTCCATAGCGGATGATTCTGCTTGCGATAACGAACCTTGGTCTAAGAGGAATTTAGCTTGAAGTGCCAGAGCATAAGATTTTTGTTCAATGAGCTGGATTTTAGTGCTTATATCAATAGCTTCACGCAAAAAAGGAATTATTTCCTTTTCTGGTGCATTTAATTCAATTAAGAGAGCAGCAATATTATTGTAGCTAAAGGCTTGTCCACTTTTATCTGCTATGCTCTTTCTCATAGAAAGAGATTGATGAGCTATTTTTAAAGCTCTTTTATAATTGCCTACTCCTTTCAGTAATATACTAATGTTGCTAAGGCTGAGAGCCTGACCTTCTTTATCCCCAATAATTTCGGCGGTTAGCAAAGCTTTTTTTTGATAATTTAAAGCTCCTTTCCAATCGCCTAAATAATATAAAATAGCGCCCAGATTATTAAAAGAAGAAGCAATTCCCGTAATATGTCCTATCCTTTTATAAGATGATGAAGCCTTCAAAAAATATCTAAAAGCTTTATTATATTTTCCGATTTGTGCTTGGACAGCTCCCATTCCTTCATAGATTCTTGGAAGAAAAGCTTTTAAATTATTTTCCAAACATATTTTTTTACTCTTTCTAATAGAATCCCAAGCTTCTTTGTATTTCCCTTGTCTATAATAGACAACAGCTATACTATACCAAGCTTTGCTTAGTCCATCAAAATCTTTCACTTTTTCCATTGTCGGAATAGCCTGAAAAGAATATTTTAAAGATAAATCATAATCAGCAGCATACCTATGTATTGAAGAAAGTAAAATACAGCTATGAGCAGTTTCTTCTATAAGCTCATAATTCTTAGCAGTAGCTAAAGCTTCCTCTGCTTTAGCCAAAGCAAAAGAAAATTCTCCTTGAGTTAAAGCAATGCTGGCAATATTTCTTAAGCTTCTGCATCGAATTAATAAATTATCTATATCTTTGCAATCTTTAGTCTGCTCAATCAATTTCTCAAAGTCAGCAAAAGCTTCTTTTTGCTTACCAACTCTTGATAAAAGCTCTGCTGATTTCAGTAGAATTCTTTTATAAGAAATACTTTGAGGCGGCAGCATTTCCAATGCCTTATTATAAAACTTAATTGCTTCTTCATTAGAATAAGTTTCGCTTGCTAAAGTGCCAGCTGCTTCGTAATACTCGCTCGCCTTATCATTAATTTCAGATTGCTCATAATGAAAAGCTAAATAAGATAAGTAATTTAAATCCTTAACTTGTGCATTATCACTTAACCATTTTGCTATCCTTAAATGAATTGGCTTTTTAATTTTTTTCAACAAGCTTTTATAAATAATTTCCTGAAATAAAATATGCCTAAATCTAAAAAGGGAGCGTCCCAGAAAGCTTTTTTCTTTGTATGGAATTATATATTCTTTTTGAATTAAATTATCAATTTCTTTATCCACTTTTCTTTCTAAGAGATGCTCCAAAAGTTCTGAAGAGAAAATAGTTCCAACTATGGAAGCAGTTTTTAAAATTTCTTTTTCTTTTTCCGGCAGCATATCTATTCTGGCTGACAAAATTGCTTGCAGCGTAGGCGGAATTGAAAAATGATGAATTTTTTCTGAACTATTTATTAAATCTTTTGAGGGCAACCCCCCATATTCCTTTATACTTTTTAGCATCTCTTCTAAAAAAAGGGGATTCCCTTCTACATGATGAATAATATAATTTTCTAAAGGCTTTAGAATTTGCTCTTTCTTAGTTAATGCCTTTATTAATTTTTGGCAATCCGCTTTACTTAAAGGGTTTAAATTTATTATATTGTCAATCCCTTTAAAAAATTCTTCTTTCTCTAAGAAATATCTTCTGGATGATAAAACAAAAAATAATGCATTTTTATTAAGGCTATTGTAAGCAAATTTAATGAATTCCAGTGAAGCAGCATCCGTATAATCAATATCTTCAAAAATAATAATAAGAGGTTGGAGATCTGAAATGGATATAAGCAATTTATTAATAATAGCAAAAGATGATTGCAATCTATCTTCTTGGTTTAAATAAAAAACAGAACTCTTTTCTTTTTCTAATCCTAAAAGAAATAAAATGAACTCCTCGGCAATTGACAATTCATAACTGCTATATCCCAATTCTATAAGTCCTGATTCAATAAGTTTCCTTGTTTGGATATAATCCCTCGTATCTTCTAAATTAAATATCCCCTTAATTAATTCGGACAATGAATAGAAAGATGTTTTTTCTCCAAAGCTTGCTTGAGATTTTAAAATATAAGGTATAGGAGCTTTAGTCAGAATTTCTTTTTCAAATTCTTGTATCAAGCGTGTTTTGCCTATACCTAATTCGCCAGTTATCAAACAAAAGGTAGGTTTCTGCTTCAATAAGCAATTATCAAACAAGCGAAATAATTTATTTAATTCTTCTCTTCTGTTTATAAAAGCAGAAGTATATAAGATAGGCTTCAATAATTTCCCTTCAACTTTGCAAGCAGAAATTATTTCACTTTTCCCTTTTAATTTAAGAGGAATCGGCGGACTTAAGGCAAAAGATTTCTCAACTAATTTTTTTGTGCTTTCTGAAATTAAGATGCTTCCAGCAGGAGCTTCTGCTTGGAGACGTTGAGCTATGTTAACAGCATCTCCCATTACTGTATAATCTCTTGCTCTGCCTTTACCAACCAAGCCAGCTATAACTTCTCCTGTATTTATACCAATTCTTATACTCAATGGCAAATCCTTCTCTTTACTATACTCTGAAATAAACTCCTGAATTTCTAATGCCGCTGAAATGGCTCGCTCAGCATCATCTTCATGGGCTACTGGAGCACCAAATAACGCCATCACCCCATCCCCTAAATATTTATCTACAAACCCCCTGTTTCTCTCTATTATCTCAGTTATATTCTGAAATATATTATCCATTAGCTCTTTTACATCTTCTGCATCCATTCTTTCTGATAAACTTGTAAATCCCTTTAAATCAGCAAATAATATTGATACTATCTTCTTCTCTTCCCTCTCGTCTAAATGAGATAATGGATTACCACAATTGCCACAAAATTTCATCCCTGCCGGGTTCACAAAATGACAATTGTTACACTCCATAAATTATATTCACCTTTTTTAGTATCTATGTCTCTTGCTCAATATATCCCCTCTTATATCTCAACTTATAATTATTCTTTTTAAGAATAACTTCTAATTTATGATAAACGCCACTTCTTGCTTTATCCCTATTTAGCTTAAAAGCTGCACTATATACATTGAATAATTCTTGCTCAAATAAAATCAATTTATCCCTTATCTCACTTAAATTCATTGGAACGATAATTTTACCTCCTGTTTCTTTTGCCATTTCTTCTATGGTTGATAATCCTCTTAAAGAATCGCTATTCATTAATCCAGTTGTAACAAAACCAAATATGGCAATATCATTAATTAAAGCTGCATCTAAAGCTTCTCTGTAAGTAATTTTACTGCAAGAATCTATTCCATCTGATATTATCACTATTATTTTCCTTTCCTCTTTAAATACTTTTAATTTCTGTGTTGCAATATATATAGCATCGTATAATGCAGTATTTTTCTCCTCAGCTGAATAAAATAATATCCTCTTCTTAAGCTCTTTAAAATTATTTTCAATCTCATCCAATTCAATAGGAAAATCTCTAAAACTTATAATACCGCATTTATCAATTGGTCTTAATCTATCTACAAATTCTAAAGCAACTTTTTTTGCCACATCAATCTTCTGAATATACCTTTGAACTTCTTCTAACATACTTCCGCTACCATCAAGCAATATGACTATTGCAAGTGCGGGATTCTCTGTTGAAAAATGACTAATCTCTTGAACCCTCCCATCTTCTTTAATTATAAAATCTTCTCTGCTTAATCCTTTAATAAAATTATTTTCTTTATCCGTTACGGTAATAAATAAATTAACTATTTCAACTTTCTCTATATATCCCAACTTAAAAGACTGCGCTAAATTAATGCTTGCAAAGGAAATCAAAATGAACAATAACAAGATATATTTATTATTCAGCATCCTATTTATAAACAATTATATCACAATAATTCCTAAAAAAATAAAATTTAAATAATTCGTCGAATTTGACTTATCATCTTTTCTTCAGAAGCTACAACTCTTTATTCTTTGCTCTCAACATAATTCTTTGTTTTCATGGCATAACTTTTTATGGTATCATTTAATTTAATGTTTATTCTTGGATTAAATGCTTTTACACATGATGCAAGTGCAGCATTATTGCACGATGATAAACTTATAGCTTATGCTCAAGAAGAAAGATTCACCCGTATTAAGCACGATGCTTCTTTTCCACAGAATTCTATTGATTTTTGCCTCAAAGAAGCTGGAATCGATTTATCTGAAGTAGACTATGCCGCCTTCTCTTGGAAACCTTTTGAAAAATTGCTGCCTCGCTTCTTCAAAACTTTCTATAATATAACTGGAAGCGTTTCCCGTTTAAAGTCCCAAAGCAATAAATGGTTTGATATATTGCAAGTTAAATCTCTTCTGAAAAAGAAAGGCTTTAAGGGCAAATTTTATTTTGTTAATCATCACGATGCGCATGCAGCAGCTTGCTTCTATTCATCTCCTTTTGATTATGCTGCTCTATTAATTATTGATGGTGTTGGCGAATATGCCACAACTTCTTTATATGAAGGCAAGCATAATTCAATAAAATTGCTCCACCAATTTTATTACCCTCATTCATTAGGACTTTTCTATGCTGCTATTACAGAATTCCTTGGCTTCAAACACAATGACGGCGAGGGAAAAGTAATGGGGCTTGCTGCTTATGGTGAACCTATCTTCTATGATAAAATGCAAAACTGTATTCTATCTTATGAAAACGGCTATAAAATAAATACCGCTTACTTTGACTTTTCTAATAAATGGATTACCGATAGATTCATAAAAGAATTCGGAGAACCTCGCACAATGCAACAACCCCTTAATGATTTTTACTGCAACATTGCTGCTTCTGCACAAGCTCTATTAGAAGATAAAATTCTGGAGCTATGCAAACTTCTTAAACAAAAAACTCAAGCTAAAAATTTATGCTTTACAGGAGGTGTTGCCCTTAACTGCCAAGCTAATTATTTAATTTATAAAAAAGCTGACTATGAGAATTATTATTTTTTCCCTGTTGCATATGACGCTGGAACTTCATTAGGTTCAGCACTTTTTGTTCTGAAAAATATTCTCAATTACCAACAGCCTTTTCAATTTAAGCATATATTTTGGGGACCCAATTTAAACAAAGATGAGGTCTTAATCGCTGCGAGGAGGCATTCTTTAAAGGTGTCAGAGGTGCCAGAGCAAAATCTAAATCTTTACCGCTCGGTAGCTACTGCCTTGGCTGAAGGCAAAATAATCGGATGGTGCTCGGGAAGGGCTGAAGTTGGTCCCAGAGCTTTAGGTAATAGGTCAATCCTTGCAGACCCAAGAAAAATTATAAATAAAGAATTAGTAAATAAAAAAATTAAAAAGAGAGAATCTTTTCGTCCCTTTGCCCCTACTATTTTAGCTGAAAAGACAGCTACATATTTCAGAGAAAATATTTCTTCTCCATTTATGATGATGTCTGTTCCAATCCTTCCTGATAAAATTGATGAAATACCCGCCGTTATTCACAAAGATGGAACCTGTAGAGTTCAAACCCTCAATAAGGATTTTAATGAAAATTTTTATAATTTATTGAAGGAATTTTATAAAATAACAGGATGCCCGGTTCTACTAAATACATCTTTTAATAAAGCAGGAGACCCCATGGTATGCCGTGCAGAGGATATAATTAAATCATTCATAGAATCAGACCTTGATCTATTAGTTATCGATGGCATCGTAATCACCCGCTAGCCAGCCTTCCGGCTGCCCCCCCTTATCCTTTTATTTACTCTGGCACCGTTTTAAATTTTACTCTGGCACCTGTATAAATCGCTCTGGTAGCTATCTGGGACCTACCTAAATTCAGGGATTAGTTGTATAATTTAAATATGAAAACTTCCTCCATTAATCTTTTACTAGTCCAACCATGGATTTTCGATATCGCAGCTTATGATTTATGGATTAAACCAATAGGCTTACTTTATTTGGCAGAAATTCTTGAAAGAGCTGGTTTTAATATATTCTTATTAAATTGCTTGAACCCTTATCATCCAAGCACAATAAATAAGCTAAAGAGGAAAAGTGATGGTAGGGGAAAATTTTATAGAGAGATTATAGAGAAACCAAAAGCATACAAAAATGTTCCAAGAAATTATGCAAAATATGGTTTGCCAGAAAAGATAGTAAGAGAAGAGTTAGAAAAATTAAATAAAATAGACGCTATACTAATAACATCAATGATGACATACTGGTATCCAGCTGTAAAGCGAATTGCTGATTTATGTCGTGAGTATTTTCCAAAAGCCCCTTTAATTTTAGGGGGAGTTTACGCTTCGCTAATGCCAGAACACAGCCAAAAGACAATAATGCCAGATTCTTTAATTATCGGACCGGGCGAAAAAAAAATTCTCGATGACAAAAAATATTTCCTGATTTCGTAAAGATAGATGTTAACAATAAGGAACTCTACCCTGCTTGGCACTTGACTTCCCCTATGATTTATTTGCCAATTCTCACTTCAAGAGGATGCCCTTACAAATGCACTTACTGCGCTTCTTATAAGCTTTTTCCATTTTTTTATCAACGAAAACCTGAGGATGTAGTAAAAGAAATTTTATATTTTTATGAAAAATATTCATTCAAAGACATAGTTTTTTATGATGATGCTCTCTTAATTAATTCAAAGAACCATTTACTGAAAATATTAAATTCTTTAAAAGAAAAGAATTTATTTTTTTCTTTTCATACACCGAACGGAATAAATGCACGATTGATTGACGATGAGTTAGCAGAAGCTATGTATGCTGCAAGCTTTAAGACCATCAGGATTAGTTTAGAAACGGTAAACGAGGAATGGCAAAAGAATACAGGAAGAAAGGTTTCTAATACAGAATTTTGTAAAGCAATGAAATCATTATTTAAAGCGGGCTATAAGGAAGGAGATATAGAAGTTTATTTATTAGCTGGGATGCCTCAACAAACAATATCCGAAGTAAAAGAAAGCATAAAATTTGTTCAGGACAATGGGGGAATAGTAAGGTTATCTTTATATAGTCCTATTCCTAACACAGATGATTTCTTTAAGCTTCCGAAAGCAGTTCAGAATAAATTAATAGAAGAACCTACTGCAAAATAATAGCGTTTTTTCTTTTATTTTTAATTATTTTACCTATGAAGAATATGAAAAAATAAAAGAAAGTATAATATCCTTACAAGTTTAACTTTGCGCTTGTTTTATTTTCAGAGAAAATTAATAGATAAGATATTCATTAAGGATTTGCAAAAATAAGAAGCATATGCTATAAGATATTCATTATGCAAGATAACCAAATTCAGAAAAGCAAAGAAATAATGAAGATATTACTGGGTCTGCAAAGGAATGAAATAACAGAAAATTATATTTATAAAAAATTAGCAAAAGTTTCAGAAGGAGAGAATAAAATCATATTGAAGAATATAGCAGAAGATGAGCAAAAGCATTATGAAGTTTGGAAAAAATATACTGGCATAGATGTAGAGTCGAAAAAAATCAAGATATTATTTTATACAATATTGTTAAAAACTATAGGTTTAACATTCACATTAAAATTAATGGAAAAGAAGGAAGAGATTGGTCAAAGTGATTATAAAAAGCTAATAGATAGATTACCGGAGGCAAAAAGAATATTAGAAGATGAGAATAAGCATGAAGAGCAGCTTATAAAAATGATTTATGAAGAGAAACTTATTTATATAGGTTCAATCATATTAGGCTTGAATGATGCTTTAGTTGAATTAACGGGTGCGCTTGCTGGGATGACTTTGATATTAAATAAGACTAAGCTAATAGGGATCGCTGGGTTAGTTACTGGAATAGCAGCTTCCTTATCCATGATGTCTTCAGAGTATCTTTCAAAAAAATCAGAATCAGGGAAAAACCCCATGAAAGCCTCAATATATACAGGGATTGCTTATATTTTGACTGTATTAACTTTAGTTTTTCCTTATTTTTTATTTCATAATAGATATTTGGCTTTGGGCAATTCTTTACTTAACGCCATCATAATAATTTTATTATTTACATATTTTCTTTCTATCACAAAAGATGTAAATTTTAAAAAAAGATTTTTGGAGATGGTGGCAATAAGTTTAGGTGTCTCCGCTTTTTCTTTTGGATTAGGATATCTTTTAAGAAAAAGCTTAAATATATAAAAGGCTTATGATCGATAGGATAGAGTTGAATATCTTAAAAATGCCTTTAGTGGAGCATTTTGAGACCAGTTTCGGCAGAACTTATGAAAGGGAAGCAATAGTGATTATGCTGTATTCTGATGGGTTGATAGCATACAGTGAGGCTACTTCTGATAAAGACCCTTTATATAGTTATGAAGATAATAAAACAGTATTACATATTTTAAAAGATTATCTATTTCCTATTATTATTGAGGAAAAAATAGAAGAACCCGAGATTTTTCAAAGTAAGGCTTCAAAAATTAAAGGACATCACATGGCTAAATCAGCAGTTGAATTAGCGCTTTGGGATTTAAAAGCTAAAAAACTTAACATGCCCTTATGGAAATTATGGGGAGGGGAAAAAGATAAGATTGAAGCAGGGGTTAGCATAGGAATCAAAGATAATTTAAGCGAACTATTTGGGATTATTGAGAAAAGAGTTGCAGAAGGTTATAAAAGGATAAAATTAAAAATTAAGCCCGGAAAGGATGTAGATGTTATTTCAGCAGTGAGAGAAAGATTCCCGAATATTTTTTTATCAGTGGATTGCAATGCTGCGTATAGTATAGAAGAAGAAGATATTTTTAAAGAGCTGGACAAATATAATTTAATGATGATTGAGCAACCTTTGGCTTATGATGATCTTTACTTTCATTCTAAATTGCAAGAAAAAATTAAAACGCCAATTTGTTTAGATGAATCAATAGTGAATTTCAACAGAGCAAAAGAAGCAATTTTATTAGGAAGCTGCAAAATAATAAATATAAAATTAGGCAGAGTAGGTGGCTATATAGAGGGGAAAAAAATTCATGATTATTGTTTAGGCAAGAATATTCCATTGTGGTGTGGGGGGATGCTTGAAACGGGGATAGGCAGGGCTTTTAATGTTGCAATAGCTACTTTAAAAAACTTTAAGCTTCCTAATGATATATCAGCAACTAAAAGATACTGGAGAGAAGATATAATTGATTATGAATTTGAACTAAAGCAAGGGATGATTGAAGTCCCGAAGGGAAAAGGAATAGGTGTAGAATTAGATATGCAAAGGATAAAGAAATATAGGATTGGTGAATGGGTAAATCGGTGAATGGCTAAAATTTATAATTGAGTTTGTAGAGTTTATAGAGTTGAGAGTTTATAGAGTTCCACAATTTCTTACCT
>CAYREJ010000023.1:0-16153 GCA_964423235.1 uncultured Acidobacteriota bacterium
GCGATAACTTTGTGTCCTTTGTGGTTAAAAAATGTAAGCTATAAATAGAATAAGGGAAGCTCAAAGCAATAATTTCGGAAAAAACTGACCAGGCATGAGCATATGCAGGGAAGGAGGTAAGAGATTGAGGAACTCTATAAACTCTCAACTCTATAAACTCTATAAACTATAAACTATATTTGACAAAATAAATAGCTATATATATAATGTATTCTTATTTTTCTAAGTATTAGAATGGAAAGGAGCTGGTTGGAGATAATAAAAAAATGAGCTTATATAGAGAGACAATAGATATAAGTAAATTAACAGCAGAAGGATACCATTGTTTCAAGTATTTAAATTCTAAAGATATAGATATAGATGTCAGCAGATGTAATTTAATAGATGAGGTAGTTTTTGAATGTGATATACAAGGTAATTTAGAGAAGGTTGAAGCAAGGGGGAAATTAATTTTTTCACTTGAATTAAAGTGCGATAGATGCGATAAAGATTTTATAAAGAGGATAGAGAGCGACTTTGATTCTATTTATATTTCAGATGAATTTTGTCCTGTTGATAAAGAAGAAGCGAGAGTTTACGAGGAAGATTTAAATGTATCTTATTATAGCGGAGGGGAGTTAGAATTACATGAAATATTAAAGGAGCAGATATATTTAGCGATTCCGGTAAAGAAGTTGTGTGATGTAAATTGTCTTGGATTATGCAGCAAATGTGGGAAGAATTTAAATGAGGGGAGATGTGGGTGCGAAGAGGAATATGATGAGAGATTATCAGAATTAAGGAAATTTTTAAAAAAGGAGAGGTAAAATGCCGAATCCAAAGAGAAGACATTCAAAGACAAGGAAAGCAAAGAGGCGAAGTCATCATTCTTTAGAATTACCGACTTTAGTAATTTGTCCTAAGTGTCAGGAATATAAATTACCGCATAGGATATGTCCTGCTTGTGGTTCTTATGATGGGATAGTTTATTTTTTATCAGAGGAGAAGAAAGGGAAATAATAGAAAAATATGAATGAGAGGGAAAGGATAAAGATAGTAGTAGATGCGATGGGAGGGGATTATGCACCTGAGAATCCGATAAAGGGAGCTATATTAGCAGCAAGAGAATTGGATACAGACATAATTTTGGTGGGGGATGAAGAATTAATAAAAAAAGAATTAAAGAACCAGCAGGCGCTTGATATTCCTTTTGAAATTGTTCATACGCCTGAAGCAATAAGGATGGATGAAGATGCACTACAAGCAATCCGAAAGAAAAAGAAATCTTCTATTAGAGTAGGAGCGGAAATAATTAAAAATAAGAAAGCCAGTGGGATGGTAAGTGCAGGGAATACAGGAGCTATTGTAGCAATAATGAAATTAGTTTTAGGAACATTAGAGGGGGTAGAAAGGCCTGCTTTAGCGATTTTAGTTCCTCATTTAAAAGGGTATTCAGTGGTGATCGATGTAGGAGCAAATGTAGATTGTAAGCCTCTTCATCTTAAGCAATTCGCTATAATGGGTTCTATATATGCGCAAGAGATATTGAAGATTCCGCAACCTAAAATAGGCTTACTCAGTATTGGAGAAGAAGAAATTAAAGGGAATGAGTTAACTAAAGAAGTTTATAAATCCTTGAAAGAAGCAGGGATAAATTTCATAGGTAATGTAGAAGGGAAGGATGTTTATGCTGGAGTTTCTGATGTGATAGTTTGCGATGGATTTATCGGGAATGTAGTATTAAAAGTTTCAGAAAGCATAGTAGAAACGATAGAGAAGATGCTTCGTGAAGAGCTATCAAAAACAATATGGAGAAAGCTGGGATATTTTCTTTCCAGAAAAGCTTTTCAGACATTCAAAAAGAGGTTGGATTATTCTGAATATGGTGGGGCTCCATTGTTGGGGATAAATGGCATAACTATAATATGTCATGGACGTTCAACACCAAAGGCGATAAAGAATGCTATAAAAGTAGCGGCAAATTTTTCTAAATTTAAGCTGAATGAGAATATAAGAGAGAAGATAAAAAATATGAAAGAGAGGGTTGAGTTAACATTATGAAAGTAAAAGCGAGGATAATAGGAACTGGTTCTTCAATACCTGAGAAAGTTTTAACGAATAAAGATTTAGAGAAGATGGTGGATACTTCTGATGAATGGATAACTACAAGAACCGGTATAAAAGAAAGAAGGATAGCCCCTGAAGGTATTAATACTTCTACACTTGCAATAGAAGCCTCTAAAAAGGCATTAGAGATGGCAGGGGTCAAAGCAGAAGAATTAGATATGATAATTTGTAATACTATTTCTCCGGATCAACCATTACCTTCTACAAGCTGTTTTATTCAAACTGCGCTAGGAGCTAAAAATTGTGCAGCTTTTGATTTGTCGGCTGCTTGTTCGGGATTCTTATTTGGTTTATGCACAGCGGAGCAGTTTATAATAACAGGGAAATATAAAAGAATACTTGTTATAGGAGTGGAACTGCTTTCTCGTTGGGTGGATTGGCAAGATAGAACCACTTGTATTATTTTTGCTGATGGAGCTGGTGCTGCCGTCGTAGTTCCATCGGAAAATGATAGAGGAATTATTGCTTCCAGCATTCATACAGATGGAAATTTTGCTGATTATCTTTATATTCCTGCAGGGGGAACTAAGTTTGTTACAAGTCATAAAACTATTGATGAGCGCCTTCATTATATTAAAATGAGAGGAAATGAATTATTCAAAGTAGCAATAAGATATATGGAAAGCGTAGCGAGGGAAGTTTTAAATAGCGCTAATATTAGAATAGAAGATATAGATTTATTTATTCCACATCAAGCGAATCAGCGGATTTCAGTAGCAGTTGCTGAAAGACTGAATGTTCCAATGAGCAAGGTTTATTCAAATATTGATAGGATTGGCAATACTTCTTCTGCATCAATTCCAATAGCTTTGGATGAAGTGAATCGTGCTAACAAAATTAAAGAAGGGGATTTAATATTATTAGCTTCTTTTGGAGCAGGCGTGACTTACGCCGGGACTATAATTCGGTGGTAAGCTATAATGAAAATGATTTATTGATTCTAATACAAATAAGCAAAGATGGAAGAAAATAAGTATTATAATTTTTATGCTAATATTTTAAGGGAATAAAAAAATGAAGATTGCTTTTGTTTTTCCCGGTCAAGGTTCTCAATATGTAGGGATGGGAAAGGATATTTATGAAAAGGAAGAGATTGCAGCGGAAGTTTTTGAGAAAGCTAATGAAGTGTTGAATTTTTCACTTTCTAATCTTTGCTTTAGGGGTCCGGAAGAAGAATTAACCCTCACGGCAAATGTTCAACCAGCCATATTAACTGTAAGTTATGCTTTATTAAAATTGATAGAGAGAAAAGGAATAGAGGCAAGCTTGGTTGCTGGACATTCATTAGGAGAATATACCGCTTTAGTATGTAGCAGTTCAATTTCATTTGAGGAGGCTCTTAAAGTAGTTAGGAAAAGAGGACAATATATGCAAGAAGCAGTTCCATTGGGACAAGGAGCTATGGCTGCAATTATAGGTCTTTCGGCGGATAAAGTAGAAGAAATTTGCAAGAAATTAGGAGATAATAAAATAGTTGAACCGGCTAATTATAATTCACTTGATCAAGTAGTAATTTCTGGAGAAAAAAGTGCTGTAGAAGAAGCTTCAGAATTAGCTCGCAAAGAAGGAGCTAAAAGAATCATTCCTTTAAAAGTGAGTGCTCCTTTTCATTGTTCACTAATGAAATCTGCGGAAATTAAATTGAAAAATGATTTAGAGAGGATAGTTTTTAATGATTTGAAAATACCTTTGGTAAATAATGTAGATGCAGAAATTATTTTTAAGGGGATAGAAGCTAAAAATTATTTAATAAAGCAAATAACATCGCCGGTAAGATGGTATCATATAATTCTAACAATGCTTAAAGAAGGTATTGATACATTTATTGAGATAGGACCTGGGAAAGTCTTATCCGGTCTCATTAAAAGGGTTGAAAATAATTGCAAAGTTTTTAATATTCAAGATTTAAAAAGTTTAGAAGAGGTTTTTTTACAAATTATTTGAGGAAATAATTATGGATTTAGAAGGAAAAGTAATAATTGTGACAGGGGGCTCGCAGGGGATAGGAGCCGAAATAGTTCGTAAGTTAGCTGAACATAAATGCCGGATTGTTATTTGGGATGTTCAGGAAGATAAAGCTAATGAATTGGCAAATGAATTAGCGCAAAAAGGAATTACTTGTTTAGCAAGTAAAGTGGATATTACAGATGAAGAAATTATTAAGTCCAGCTATGAAAAAATTATAGAAAAATTTAACACTATTTATGGATTAGTTAATAATGCAGGGATAGCCAGAGATAATTTAATTTTAAGAATGACACCAGAACAATGGAATCAAGTTATTCAAACTAATTTAACGAGTGTTTTTTATTGTAGCAAATATGCGGTTCGGCACATGCTAAAAGAAAAGGAAGGAAGCATAGTGAATATAAGTTCAGTTGTAGGATTAATGGGGAACATAGGCCAAGTGAATTATGCAGCATCAAAGGCGGGCGTGATAGGTTTTACTAAAGCTTTAGCGAAGGAAGTAGCAGCTCATAATATAAGAGTTAATGCTATTGCGCCGGGCTTTATTCAAACGCCTATGACTGATAAGCTGCCACAACAAATTAAAGAAAAGTTTTTACAAAATATTCCTATGGGCAGATTCGGAAGTTGCGAAGAAGTAGCTAATGTTGTAATATTTTTACTTTCAAAAGCTTCAAGCTATATTACAGGAACTGTCATAAATGTTAATGGCGGATTATTAATGTAAAAATTAATTAAATATTCTAACCTGCCTTTATATTTAGAAAAATTTTTAAACAAATGAACATATTAAAATTTTAAATAGGAGGTAAATATGGAAATAGAAGAAAAAGTAAAAAGCTTAGTAGTTGAGAAATTAAAAGTTAGTCCCGACCAGATAAGATTAGATTCGAAATTTAACGATTTAGGAGCGGATTCTTTAGAAACGATGGACTTAATAATGGCTTTTGAAGATGCTTTTGGTATAACAATAGAGGATGAAGATATGGCAAAGATTACGACCGTAGGGGAAGCCATAGAATTTATCAAGCAAAAGAGGGCAGGCGAAGTTTCATAAATGATTGTTCAGGAAGGGAATTATTGAAGAAGCCAAAAAAATTGCAACTATTGGAGATGAGAAGTTTCATATTTTTTATTAAAATATTGCAAAGGAGGGAAAAGTGAAGAGAAGAGTAGTTGTAACTGGAATAGGAATGATATCTCCTTTGGGAATAGGTGTGGAGGAAAACTGGAAAGCCTTGATAGAAGGGAAAAGCGGCATAGATTACATAACTCGTTTTGATGCAAGCCAATATTCAACCCGCATAGCTGGGGAAGTAAAAAATTTTGATCCAGAGAAATATATTGATGCAAAAGAATTGAAGAAAATGGATTTATTTATACAGTATGCGATGGCTGCAACGGATATGGCATTAAAAGATGCTGGACTTAACACTAATAAGCAGTTAGGTGAAAGAGCAGGAGTTTATATTGGTTCAGGAATAGGCGGTTTCCCTATGATTGAAAAGACTCATAAAGCATTGTTAGAAGGGGGACCGCGGAAAATATCACCCTTTTTTATACCGGCAAGCATAATAAATTTAGCTGCAGGGTTTGTTTCAATTAGATATGGAGCCAAGGGACCGAATTCGGCAACCTGCACAGCTTGTTCAGCAAGTTCTCATGCGGTTGGAGATGCTTTTCGTATAATTGCGTATGATGAAGCAGATATTATGATAACAGGTGGCACCGAAGGATGCATAACTCCTTTGGGTATCGGCGGCTTTTGTGCTATGAAAGCACTTTCTACAAGAAATGATGAACCTCAAAAGGCGTCTAGACCCTTTGACCTTCATAGAGATGGATTCGTTATGGGCGAAGGAGCGGGTATCCTAATTTTAGAAGAATTATCAAGTGCCATTAGAAGGAATGCCAAAATCTATGCTGAAATTGTTGGATATGGAAGATCAGCTGATGCTTATCATATTACAGCTCCTTGTGAAGATGCAGATGGAGCTGTCAGAGTTATGGAAGCTTGCCTAAAAGACGCCGGAATCCCACCTTCTTATGTAGATTATATAAATGCTCACGGAACCTCTACTCCATATAATGATAAGCTCGAAACTTTAGCAATAAAGAAATTTTTTGGAGAACACGCTTACAAGTTGAATATAAGTTCTACAAAATCTATGACCGGGCACCTTTTAGGAGCCGCCGGCGGCTTAGAAGCAGCAATAACAGTTCTATCAATCAAATATCAAATGGTTCCACCGACTATTAATCTTGAAACTCCTGACCCAGAATGCGATTTAAATTACACCCCTAATAAAGCCGTGCAACGCACCATTAATTATGCTCTATCTAATTCTTTCGGCTTCGGTGGAACAAATGCCGCTCTTTTATTTAAAAAATTTGAAGAATAATAAGAGGAGGTTTTATCATGAATATTATTGTTTGTATCAAACAGGTCCCGGATACAGCAGCTAAAATCAAAATTAATCCGGATGGAAAATCAATAGATTTAACTGATGTGGAATTCATTATTAGCCCTTATGATGAGTATGCTATTGAAGAAGCTTTAAGAATCAAAGAAGCTAAAGGAGGGATGACTACTGTAATAACTTTCGGACCAGACCGAGCTTCTCAAGCACTCCGCCACGCTTTAGCTATGGGCATAGATGAAGCAGTTCATATTATCTCTAATGATGCGGAAGCTTCAGATTCTTGGATCACCGCTAATATATTGGCTTCAATCATTAAATCGCTTAATTACGATATTATCCTTTTTGGAAAACAAGGCGTCGGAACTGATAACTCTCAAGTTCCTTCCATCGTCGCTGAATTATTGCAGCTTCCCCAAGCTTTGGCTTTATCAAAATTAGAAATTATTTCTGAAAATAAAGTAAATGCCCATTTTGAAGTAGAGGGTGGAGTAGCTATTTATGAGGTTTGCCTACCCGCTGTTATCTCTACCGAAAAAGGAATTAACGAGCCCCGCTATCCAACATTGAAAGGAATTATGGCTTCAAAGAAAAAAACTATTAAGCAAATAGCTCCTTCAGATTTGGGCTTTAATGAAAATCAGATTGGTGAAAAAGGTTCAAAAGTTTTAATTAGGAAACTAAATTTGCCACCTGCAAGATCAGCTGGAAAAATTTTAAGCGGTGAAGCCAAAGAAACAGTTCCTCAATTAGTTTCCCTTTTGAGAAATGAGGCAAAAGTTATTTAAGAGGAGGTGAGAGGCTGGATGTATTCCAGCAATGATTATGAAAATATTAGTTTTTATAGAATTAAAAGACGATAAGATAAGAAGAGCTTCTTTGGAAGTTTTGTCAGAAGCAAGAAGATTGGCAAATAAAATCAAAGGTAGCATTGTAGCCGTTCTTTTGGGTTCTAAAACAAAAGACTTGATTAAAGAAAAAACCTTGAGCTTGGCGGATAAGGTAATTGCGGTAGCAGATACTTTGTTTGATCAATTTTCCTCTGAAGCTTATGCTTATCAATTAGCTTCAATTATTGAAAAAGAGGATCCCAACATCATTCTTCTTGCTTCAACAATTATAGGAAAAAATTTAGCTCCAAGATTGTCAGCTAAATTAAAAGCTTCTTTATTTTCTGATTGCATTGGTTTGAGTATTGAAAATAATTCAGACCTTATTGGTATCAGACCCATTTACTCAGGAAAATTATTGGCTGAAGTTTTTTCTCAAAATTCAAAATATCAAATGGCACTGCTTCGCCCTAATATTTTTCCTTTAATTGAAAGCCCAGAACCCCAAGAAGTTCAATATGAAGAGTTAATTAGCGATTTTTCTCCTGATAAATTAAAGGCTATATTTAAAGAAATTAAAAAGCCTGAAAAAGCAATATTAGATATTACTGAAGCACAAATAATAGTTGCTGGAGGCAGAGGATTAAAAGCAGCAGAGAATTTCAAGCTATTAGAAGAATTAGCTGAACCTTTGGGAGCTGCCATCGGAGCTTCAAGAGCAGCTGTGGACGCCGGCTGGATAGACCATTCTCATCAAGTAGGACAAACAGGAAAAGTAGTATCTCCAGTTCTTTATTTTGCAATCGGAATCTCCGGCTCAATACAACACTTAGCAGGTATGTCTTCTTCTAAATGCATAGTTGCTATTAATAAAGATCCAGAAGCTCCAATTTTTCAAATTGCTGACTACGGAATTATAGGCGATTTGTTTGAAGTAGTTCCACTTCTGACGGAAGAAATTAAAAAATTACCAAGATGAAAGTGCAGTAAGTTAAATGTGCTACCGACCCCAATTCATTTCTGCAAAAGAAAAATAATTCCTTCCACCTATTATTATATGATCTAAAACCTTAATGCCTAATATATTTCCCGCTTGCCTAATTTGATTTGTTATTTCTATATCTTCTCTTGAAGGCTTGGGATCTTCACTGGGATGATTATGAATTAATATTATAGATGCAGCACTCTCTTTTATCGCCGGATTAAATACCTCCCGAGGATGAACTAAACTCGCTGTTAAAATCCCCTCTGAAACCTTTATCTCTTTTATTAATCTGTTCTTAATATCTAATAATAATATATAAAAATATTCTTTCTTCGCTTGAAAAAATTTGTCTTTCATTAAATTGTATACATCCGTAGCAGAAGAAATTTGAGGATTCTCTAAAATTGATTTGCTCCTTATTCTCTTTGATAATTCAAATGCAGCTTTGATTTGACTAGCTTTTGCATAACCAATTCCTTTTATTTTTAATAACTCCGATACTCCAGCATTCGCTAAATTGCTCAATGAACCAAACTCACTTAAAATATTGTAAGATAAATCAATAGCAGTTTTATTCATCGTGCCCTTTCCAACTATAATTGCTAACAATTCAGCATCATTGAGAGATTCTACTCCGCTGGAGAGTAATTTTTCTCTGGGTCTTTGTTCGGCTGGCAGATCTTTTATTTTATATTTGTATTGCATAATATTATTTTATATTATATAATACTTTATATAATAAATCAATGATAAAATTTGACTTATAAGTCTTATAAGTCATATATTACTTAAAATGGCGATAATTGGTTTTTGTAGCTTTGATATTTATTTGCCCGGATGCAGGTCGCTGAAAGATAAGAGAATAATATTGTCATCTATAAAGCAAAAATTAAGAAAAGAGTATAATATAGCAATCTCGGAATTAGATTATAATGATTTTTGGCAAAGGACTTTATTAGGGGTAGTAACGGTTAGTAATAGTGAAAAGAAAATTTGTAGCGTTTTTGATAAGATTCTTTTATATCTTGAGAATAATCCTGCGATAGAAGTAATTAATCAAGAGAGAAGCTATTACTGAATATACTTGATTTATTTTATAAGAATATTTAATTTAAAGAATAAAAAAAGAAATGAAGCCTTACAGATTAGAAAAGATATCAGGATTGATAAAAGTTTCTATTTCAGAGATAATTCAAAGGAAGGTATTTGATCCGAGGATAAAATTTGTTTGTGTTAATGGTGTTGAATTATCAAAGGATATGAAAAGGGCGAGAGTGTATGTTTCCATTTATGGAGACGAAGAAGGGAGGAGGGAAGCATTTGAAGCTTTGAATAAAGCTAAAGGTTATATAAAGGCAGAATTAGCAAAGCGGATATACATTCGTTCTTTACCTGATATTATATTTGATTTGCAGGAGATAGATTTGAATTTTAATGAACAATGAATAAAATATATGTATTTTAATTAAGGGGAGAAAAAAATGCAAAAAGCATTGGAAGAAATAAAAAAGATAGTAGAAAGAGAGAATGAATTTATCATAACTTCTCATGTTAGACCTGATGGAGATTCAATAGCCACGCAGATAGCTCTTTATTTTGCTTTAAAGCAATTAAATAAAGGGGTGAAAATTATTAACAAAGATGAAGTTCCTTATTTATATAGATTTTTGCCGGGTTCAGATTTAATAATTCAAGCTGATAAGATGCCTGAGGAACCGAAGATAGTATTTTATATTGAATGCAGTGATAAAGACAGACCGGAATTAGAGATTCAAGGTAATCATTTTATTATAAATATAGACCATCATATAACCAATACGATGTATGGAGATATTAATTGGATTGATCCGAAAGCTCCAGCAGTAGGAGCTATGATTTATGATTTTATAAGAGCTCTTAATATTAAACCCACAAAAGAGATCGCAGAGAATATTTTTGCAGCTATTGCTGCTGATACTGGCGGCTTCCGATATAATTTATACGAAAGAACTTTTTATTTATGCCAAGAAATGATTCAGATAGGAATTGATGCAGAAAGTACCATGAGATTTTTGTTTTGCAATTATCCGGCTACAAGAATGAAATTATTAGCTGAAGTTTTATCCAGTTTAGGTTTTGATGCTGATGGGAAAATAGTTTGGATTGTTTTAACTAATGATATGTT
Source organism: uncultured Acidobacteriota bacterium (assembly GCA_964423235.1). Classification (GTDB taxonomy): domain Bacteria; phylum Acidobacteriota; class HRBIN11; order MFGW01; family MFGW01; genus CAYREJ01. The sequence goes on from CAYREJ010000023.1 coordinate 10,474, forward strand.
GAACAAAGTAGGGGCTTCTATGGTGGATTCTGAAGGTTTTATTGATTATGTTTTATTTATTAAAGGAGTAGAGATGGCGCTATTTTTTAAAGATAGTGAAGATAATAAAGTGAGGGTAAGCATAAGGTCAAATGGTAAAATTGATGTTTCGCCTATTGCGCGGAAATTTGGAGGCGGGGGTCATAGATTTGCTTCAGCTTGCACTCTTTATGGTGAACTTAATGAAGTTATTAAAGACTTTATAGAAAGTGTAAAAGAATATTATAAAAATGAATTATAATTGTTTTACACATTAACTCATTTTCCAATTTGCTAATAGTCAGTTTCATAGAGGGATAATAATTCATTTCTTTCTATTCTTTTAAGAATTTTTGAATGGGCTTGTTTATAATTTTTAATTTTTAATGCTTTTTTAAAGGAGCTAATTGCTTTTTCAGTATCTCCTTGAAGATCATAAGCTTGCCCTAAAGAAATATAAGTCCATTGTATAAGCCAAGGCGGGTCTTCAGGCTTTTCTGATAGGATCTCTAAGAAATAATTTGTGGCATCCTGATATTGATTTAAATGTAAATAAGAACGAGCAAGCCAATATTCAATTTCATAGATTAAAGGAGAAGGACCATATCTTTTTAAATAGGAATATTGACTTGGAAGTTCCTTTAAGGCATCAGCGCTAAGTTGCCACTGTTGCTCATAATAAAAACATTTGCTCAAGGAGTATCGGAAGAAAGGATTTTTAGGAAATTTTTCAATTAGTGAGTAAGCTAATTTTTGACCTTCAATGCAATTTTTTTCATAAAATATATAAATGATTAATAGCGTTCTGTCAGCTTCTAATTTAGTGAAATATCCCTGCTGGCTGGCTATTTGGAGTTCTTCCAATCCTCTTTTTTTATTGCCACCGGGGATGAAAAGAAGGGTGCGAAAAAATTTTTGGATGCTGGGTAATGTATCAGCAAAATAATCATAGAATCCTATAAAATAAAGAGCATCGGGATTATCTGGTTGAATCTCTAAAATCCTTTTGGCGTAATTCCTCATTTCTTTGCCTCGCATTGCTACATTCCACCAAGATTCTTTCAATCCTTCAATATAGGCAGTTAATCCATTAATAGCAGCTTTGTAAAATAAAGCTTCAACATCTTTTTCATTTTTTTTAATTCTTTTATCAGCTAAAGAATTAGCATAATTTAAATACCGAATAATTTCATTGTAATCTTTTTTGGCATAGTAATCCTGCATTCTTGAAAGCAGCCAAGCAAAATAAAAATAAGATGCAGGATTATTTTTATCTTCCAAATAAATTTTATGAAAATAGGAATGTCCTTTTTCAAATTCAAAATTGGATGTTTCTTTAATTCCTTCAAGGATATAAGTGTTTATATTATTTTGCTGGGATGCTAAAAATAAATTTTCTTTTAATACAAACATTATTATCAAAATAAAAATGTTTTTCTTTTTCATCTTTTAATCTCCTGAAAAAGCTATCTTTCTCAATTTAATAAAGGAATTATAAGAGAAGTCATCTTTATCATATTTTTGAAAGAAAAATGGTTTTATTTTTTCTATTAAGGAATTGTCATTCTGAAAAGTATCATATAATCTTTTGCCTAAAATTTTTCCAATTGTTTCAGAAATAGAGTAGTTTATTTTATAATCTTCTGTTGCAATGGTTTTAATATTTTCAATTTCTTTTTGCAAGTTTGAAAAGGAAGGATTTTTTATAATTATAGATTCATGCAAAAGGATATATGATATTAATTTAATTTGATTATGGGAAGCTTTTTTGGATTTATTAACTTCTTCGATAAGTTCTTCCAAAGAGGGATATTCTCTATTATAATTAAGAAGTTTTGAAGAGAAGAATGCTAAAGCATTTATTATTATTCTTGCATAGTATTCATTTACAGATTTTCCCAACGGGTCAGTTGCTTTTGATAGAGAATAGTATATCTGTGTAGCAGCCAATTCCGCCATATTATTTATATCAAGACGGGATAAATATAATATTTTTTCTTTAGGAATAACAAAATTATGAAGCTGCTTTATCTTTTTTTTATATAATCTATAAGTTGAAGAATTTTTAGGGAAAGATTTGATAAAAGATATATCATTTATGCTATATATATCAAAATCTAAAAAGTCATCAGCCTTTACCTGAAGAAAAGCGGCTATTTCTTTAATGACTTCTGCCATCTCGTCAGAAAAATCCAAAGCTTCTTCATCCGTAGTTTCAAAATATTTTGATAATGATTCTCCATATTCCATCCAATGTATATAAGTTTGATATTTAAGCCATGGAGGTGTATTCATTATGCAGTAAGCATTTTTTCTAACTTTAATAACATTTATTTTATTAACTAAATCCCTTTTTAATAATTTCTTGTATAAGGTTTCACTATTTTGATAAATGATCAAATCTCTTACTTTTAGCTGATTCTTTTTAGCTAATCTTTTTACTTTAGAAGGAAGATGATTTGGGGCTAAATGCAAATCGCCGATGATAACCCATATCAAATGCTCCGGATATTTTTTAATATTATCTATTATTACTCTGGCACTCTTTATATCTCTTGTTTGCAAATTTCTTTTTGGATCATAAGCTCTTTTATCTAATCCAACAACTCTTAATTTATGTTCTTTAGCAAAATCTAAAATGGGTTTAAAATTATTCCAATCAAATCCAAAAGTTCTTTTATAATCTACTTTCTGAAGGAATTCTTTTTCATTAATTTCATTTTTCATATAAGCATCTATGTAGAGTTGGTGATTGCTTAAAAAGGCTTCCATAGCAATAATTATTTTCGGTTTCTGATGTATAATTGCGCTGAGCAATTTTATATTGGTCATTTGAGCCTCTCTTAAAGTATGATAATCCCCGCAATAAACGACATTAGAACTTAAAATATCGCTTATTAGCTCTTCAAGATTGCTAAATGAAATGTATCTTCTAAATATCTTCTTATAATCTTTATAATAATTTTTTAATGTTTTTGGACGAGGTCCTAAATATTTTTTTACTTCTTCTTTTATATTTTCAAGAATCTGGTTTTGTAAGTTCCACATATTTTAAAGGCATTTATAAAAATACATTATATTGCTATTTTACTATATAAGAAATCATTGTATTCTTCTATATTCTCATAAGTCATTATCTTTCTTTCTAAAAAATTTTCAGTTCCTATTGATTTACATTTTGTTTCAGATTGAATAATCTCTATTAGCTTAATAAATTTTTCCATAGTGCTTTTTTGGGGTTCAAGAATCAAATTAGAGATTTTTAATTGATAGCTATAAGTTCTGAATATAATAATTTCTTCTTGAATGCTTTCTGAAGCTATTAAATCAATAACAAGGTAATCATTGAGAGGTTTTGCTTTTATCGGATTTCTTATTCTTGCAATAGATAAGAACCGAATAGAGTTCCATTTTAATGTTTCCTCTCTATCTTTAAGAAGATAAATTAATCCATCTTCTTCTAAGCGGTAGATTTTTATTTCTTGAATTTTTAATTTTTCAATTGTTTCTATTCCTGCAGAAATCATTTCTTTTTTAATTTTTTCATATTTCTCTTTTATATAAGATTGAAGTGTTTCCGGTAAATTCTTTTGCAATAGTAAAGAAAAAGCTTTAAGGCTTTCTTGGTATTTTTTGATATTTGCGTTAAATTCAGCATAAAGATTTAGAGCTTTGAAACCTATTAGGTCATCAGGATGTTGTTGGTAAGTTGAATACAATAAATTAAAAGCAGAAGATAAATCATCATTGTCTTTTAAATAATGAGCTAATTTTAGGACTGAAGGCAGAGATAAGGTTATATGCGGATATTGAAATTGATATTCTCTATATAAATCAGCAGCGGGGGCAAGTTCATTCTTTTTTATATGATTCTCAAGAACTAAAGTAAGATATTTATTAGCAGTTTCATGATCTAATTTTTTAGCTGCTATTTGAAACATTAGCATTTGGCTTTCTAAGTGATTAGGGTCTTCTGCAAGAAGTTTCATTAATTTTAATTCTGCATCTTGGTATTTAGCTGCATCATATAATGTGAGAGCTTCAGTAAAGAGAGGATCTTGGTAAAAAGTAGTTGCTGCTTCCGTTTTTGATAATAAGAAAGATTTTTCTGCCCCGGTGATAATTAGAATAAAAGCTGTTAAGAGACCAAAAATGAAACCACCAATATGAGCCCAAAAGCCAATCCCCAAAATTCCTTTCGGGTCTAATAAAGCATAAAAAAATTGCTGCAGAAGCCACAAAATCAGCATTATATACGCTGGAGCTTGAAAAGTTCCATGCCGTGGATAAAAAGTTATCATTAATACATAAAACATATTAATTTTTGTTTTAAAGAATTTAATAAAGAAAACGCCCATAGTGCCGGCTATCGCTCCGGAAGCTCCAATTAAAGGTTGTTTAATCTCGCTAAAAATAATTGCATGCGTTAAAGAAGCAATTATGCCACTTGATAAGTAAAATATAAGAAAAGGTATTCTTCCCCATAAGTCTTCTATGACAGCTGCCGCTAACCACAAAAACCACATATTGAATATAAGATGTAGCCAACCACCATGAAGAAAAATAGATGTTATAAGCGAAACATCCCATCTGCCCGGAATGTATCCATATTTATAATATAGTATATTTTCTCTGGCACTTAAAAATGCAAGTATTAACTTATTGAATTCTGCTTCTTCCGGATTTTTTATTTCAGATATTGGATGATTTTTATTCCATTCTTTAGAAGAAATAAATTGATTAAATATATCAGGGAAGGTTAATTTTTCAGAATGAGCTGTGTAATACTCCTTTAAGTTATCAAGAGCTTCTTGAAGTATTTGATTATCAGTCCTTAAACGAAAAGTAGAATATATTTGGAGCAAAAAACAAACTGAAATTATGCTGATAGTTATGTAAGGGATTCTTCTAATTATTTGATTTTCATGACTAATAGGGAACACAAAAAGCATAATTCAATGAGGATAGCATAATATTTTTTAGGGACAACTCATTCCCAAAGAAGTGCTGTCAACAACTTTTCCATCTTTAAATTTTATTATCCAAGTTCCAACTGGCGAGGTGTATGTCCAATAACCAGCATCCGGTTTTAAATCTTGTTTCATTGGGGAACCTAAGATTGTCTTTACTTGATTCAAAGTCATTCCGATTTTTATGCTTTTAAAATCATTGCAAGTTAAATCTTCTTTTATTTGTTCTTCTTTTTTGCTTTCGCAGAATGCAAAAAAGCAAATGAGAATTAGTAGTAGAACAATTCTTCGCATTTCTTCCTCCTTTTATTTAATCTTATGATTCTTAAGTATATCATTATATATTCTAAAAATGAAATTTTTGTAGAGTTAATTATAACCTTTATTTACTCTGATCTTTGATAATTCTGAACAGTGTTTCATTTGTGCTCCTTGTGGTTTTAATTTATTTAACCACAGAGGACACAAAGTTATCATAAAGTTCACAAAGTTTTTTCTATAAAATATATCTTTCTTTGATATCTTTGTGTTTTATATTTTTAACCACAAAGGACACAAAGTTAACACAAAGCACACAAAGTTTTTTCTATAGAACATATCTTTCTTTGTGATCTTTGTGGTTCATTTGTGCCCTTTGTGGTTTATAATTTTTTTGCCATTGAATTGGCTTTTAGCATTTGGAAAATACTGAA
>CAYREJ010000024.1:0-2446 GCA_964423235.1 uncultured Acidobacteriota bacterium
TCTCAGAGGAAGTAAAAGAAGAAGAAACACAAAAAATAAAACAAAGTATGAAAAAATTATTTTTAGGTTCTGATAATTTTATCAATAAAATGAACAAAAAGTATAAAAAGATTTTGAGAAAAAAGTAGTCCTATACATTCGCAATAAAATTAAGGAAATAATTCTTGTTATAGGAATGCAAAAAAATTGAAGCTTATTGATATCTTGAATTAGATATTTTTAAGCACATGGTAATTGAGATGAAACTCTTGCTTTTTGTTCTTATTCTATGATGGAAAGCAAATCACTTCTGAATCTTTTTTTATCCTCAATAAACTAATTTTATCTTCAATTGAATTAACAAAAAATAATGTTCCTCTTTTTATTTTGAGAAATAATTTATTCTTTTTACTAATATCTCTTTTAAGTAATTCCATTATTTTAATATTTCCTTCTGCATTACATACTTTCACTACAAATTTGCCTTTTTGAGGGTCGGCTGGAGTTAAAGCCCGGTAATAATTTTTATTTACTCTGGCACCGAAAAATTTTGCTCTGGCACCAACTCGGCTGGCACCAACACCACTGGTGCCATAATCTCCTTCAGCCTTATCATTTGTTCCTCTATATAATATTAAATAGCTAAATTTTAAAGGATTGATTTCCCTAAATAATCTTTTATTTAATTTCTGAATTGATAAAGGAGGCTTCCAGATAACTTCTTTATAACACCAATAATTCTCATTGCCTCCTAAAGGACATTTCAAATTGTGCAAACAAGGACTTAATATAAAAATGCCATAACTGATAAGCCTATCTCTTAATTCAATTAATTGATGCGAAGATTCCATTAATGCAGGCTCTATCAATATCATAAATCCACCTTTATTAAGGTGTGATAAAAATTTTCTTAATAGAGCAATTAAGCTAATTTTTAATTCTAATTCTCTTAACACAGATGATAAAATAATAATATTATAATTTTTATTTATTTTTTTTATGAATTTCTCAATATCAAGAAATATTATGTTATGCTTCAATGTAGAAAAGTAGCAAGAATCTTTAACTGTTTCTATGAAAAATAATGCAGATTGTTTATTTATCTCTAAAAAATCGAGTTCTATTTCTGTATGAGGGTAATTATTCTTGAAAAATTCTATTATACTTAGAGATGATGAACCAACCCCTCCGCCTGCATCTAACACATTAATCTTTTCAGATAAACTTATATCCAATGGATAAAGAGTATTTAGTTCTTGCAGTATAAAATAAGTTTTTACAAATGATTGAGGAAAGATAAAACTCAAGTAAGCTGCAATCATTTCCTTTTGCATAAAATATTTTCCTTTGATAAAAGAATTCCTGTTTCGGAATAAATTACTTAATTGCCATACCCATTTTTGAAGCAATCGTGTATCATATGGATTTGACCCTAATTCTGGAAAATGCTTTGTTAAGAAATCAGTAATTTTATTTTGATAATACGAAGGTAATTGAAGCATTATTTTATTTTTTAAATAAAGCCGTTAAAGAAAATAATTCTCTTTTAGAAATTATTCGCATAACAAGAATATAAATTGCAATGTCAGAAAAGATTATAAGAAATAATTGAGAAGCTTTTTTAAAGAAAAATTCGGATGGGTCATATATTTTAAGAACGATGAAGTTAGAAAAAAGAAGCATCGTTAAGGAAGCCAATAAAATTTTAAATAGAGAAACGAGAATATCAGTAGTTCCTAATTTTCCTTTTCTTATTTTAAGGATTATAAAAAGCAGAAAGAAATTAATATAGGCGCTAAGAGAAGAAGCAAGTGGGATACTTCCATGCTGAAGCTTAGCTATAAAGAAGTTGATGAAGAGGAGGTTAGTAAATATAGATACAGAGCCAATTATAACAGGTGTCAGAGTATCTTTAAGGCTGTAGAAGGTAGAGACGATTATTTTGGTTAGGGCGAATCCTGGTAATCCGACGGAAAAGAAAAGAAGAGCTTTTGCAGTCATTTCTACTGAATTATAAGTAAATTTTCCTTGCTTAAATAAAACATCTACAATTGGATATCTTAGTGAGATTAAGCCAAAAGTAGCTGGTATCATAATTATATTTATTAATTTTATTGCTGATTTCAATGTCTCTTTAAACTCTTCTATTTTATTTAAACTTATGTATTTTGATAGCACCGGCAAAATAACTGTTGATATTGCTATGGCATAGATACCTAAAGCTAATTCCATAATTCTATCTGCATAATAAATGGAAGCAACACTTCCTTCAGCTAATTTGGAAGCATAAAATTGTCCAATAAATATATTTATTTGAGCCACGCTTATAGCAAAAAACCCTGGCAACATTAGTAAAGCTACTTTCCTGACTCCCTCGTGATAAAAGTTAATTTTTGGCAAGAAATTCATTCCGCATTTTATCAAGCGAGGGATTTGAATAATTAATTGAAGCATTCCACCACATACT
>CAYREJ010000024.1:2456-16012 GCA_964423235.1 uncultured Acidobacteriota bacterium
AATTGCAAAAGCATAAGAAGGATGCTGAAAAAATCGGCTAAATAAAATTGCTATGATAATTATAGATAAATTCAAAAATATTGGAGTGGATGCAGGAAGTCCGAAAATATGAAAGGAATTCAGTATAGCCATTTCTAAAGCGGCTACCGAAATTAAAAGGATGTAAGGAAACATGATCCTATTTAAGTTAATCGTCAATTCAATTTTTCCTTGTATTGATTTAAAACCTGGAGATATAAAATTAATTATTTCCGGCGAAAAAAATATAGCTATAACTACAAAAATGCTCAGTACAGTGACTAAGTTCCAAAAAAAAATTTCTGCAAAATACCAACTTTCTTTTCTGTCTTTCTTATGTAAGTATTCAGTAAAGGTTGGTAAAAAAGCAGCACTCATAGAACCCTCTGCAAAAAGCCTTCTCAATACATTAGGGATTAGGAATGCAATTGTAAAAGAATCTGCTTCCATGCCTGTTCCTAAATAAACTGACATACATCTATCTCTGAGATAACCAAATATCCGGCTAAAAAGCGTCATTAGCGATACTACTCTTGCTGATTTTAAGATACTTGAAGAATGATCTTTGATGGAATTATTTTCTTTCAATTTCTTCCACTGAGGCAGCTGATTTTAATAAAGCCTCTGCATGCTTGAGAGCTGTCTCTTTAGATGTTTTGCTGCCAAGCATCCGAGCTATTTCTTTTATTCTTTCACTATAATCTAATTTCTTGATAAAAGTTACAGTCCTGTTTTGTTGTATTTTTTTATCAATAACATAATGATGATCTGCATAAGCTGCAATTTGAGGTAAATGCGTAACACAAATAACCTGGTGCTTTTTACTTAACTCTTTCAGTTTTCTACCAATTACTTCAGCCGTTGTTCCTCCTATTCCTTTATCAATTTCATCAAAAATCAATGTTTTATCCAAATCTTGCACATTCCCGCAACATTTTAATGCAAGCATTAAACGAGATAACTCTCCTCCAGAAGCTATCTTGGACAAAGAATGCATCCCCTCTCCCGGATTAGGTTCTATCATAAATTCGCATTCATCTATCCCTTTCTCTGACACCAACATTTCCTCTGGCACCAAGGTTTCTTCCCCTAAACTTAATGGAAGCATTCGCCTTCTTACACTTGCTGAAAATTTACACCTTTCCATCGCCAATTCAGGTAATATTTTACGCATTGATTCCTCTAAATTCCTCGCTTCTTGAATCCTTTTCTCTGACACCTTTTTTGCTATCTCCTCATATTCTTTTAACAATTCTTTTAACTCCGCTTGCAATTGCTCAATGTTGGACTGATACCCTTCTAATTTTTCTTTCTCTTGCTCCGCTTCTTTCAAAAATTTTAATATCTGTTCAATTGAAGACCCATATTTTTTCTTTAATTTCTCTATCTTGTCTAAACGTTGCTCTACCCAAGTTAATCTTTCCGAACTAAATTGGATGCCATTCAGATAATTTTCTATGCATAAATGAAGATCATTTAAAATATATTTGAAAGGCTTGATTTGCTCTATGTAATCAGAAAAGCTTCTTGATAAGTGATTAAGTTCATCTAATTGCTTCAGCAAATAGGATAAAGATGATAGTATAGATGTATCTTTTTCGGAAAGCATCCGCACAATATTATTGCAGTAAAATAATAATTTTTCATAATTAGTTAAGATCTTATATTCGGCAAGTAATTCCTCCTCTTCATTTAATTTCAAATTTGCTTCTTTTATCTCCTTTATTTGGAAATTAAGATAATCTAATTTCTGAGCTCTTGTTCTTTCATCTAATTGTAATGATTTTATATCATTTTTAATATCAGTGATCCTTTTTGTTAATTGATTAAGTCTATTGAGTAAATTTTCATGCTTGCATAAGACATCTAAATATTCTAATTGACTCTCCTGCTGAAGTAAGCTTTGATGCTCTAATTGCCCAAATATATCTACAATTAGCATCCCTAATTTTTTTAATGTGTTTAATGTTATTGGACTATCATTAGCTAAGTACTTATGTTTTTTATCTCTATGAATTTCCCTTCTGAGAATAAGTTGCTCATTAAATGGTATTCCTAATGCTTGAAGCTGCAAATTTACCTTTGAATTATTATTGATATTAAAAACCCCTTCAACAATTGCTGCTTCCTTTCCTTCACGAATAATTTCTGTTTGTGCTTTCCCCCCTATTAGAAACTGCAATGCATCTACTATCAGCGATTTCCCAACCCCTGTTTCCCCTGTTAAAAGATTTAGCCCCGAATAAAATTCTACTTTTATATCTTCAAGCAATGCTAAATCTTTTACTTTTAAATATGAAAGCATAATGGAATGAGTCTCTATTCTTTAATAGAAAGAAATTGAATAACTTTTGCTATTCGGCGTAAAATAATATCTTCTTTATATTTATTAAGAAATAATGCTTTGAATAACTTTTTCGTTTCTAATTATTTTTATTTGATATTTTTCTTTTGCTTTCTTTATAAATTCATCAAAAAATTGCTGCTTTTTTGCAAAAAGTAATTCCTTCCTTAAATTGCTTCTTTCTTTCTCTAATTCCTTTTCATCAAAATCATGTTTATCAGTCAATTTTACAATTACATAGCCATTTTCATATTCCAAGGGCTCACTAATATCACCAACCTTCATATTAAAAATTAAAGAAGATATTTTTTCATTTTCTCCTATATTAGGCACAGGCTCAGATTGCGAAAATTTATCAGTCTCTTCTACCTTCAATGAGAGGCTCTCCGCTGCCTTCTTGAAATCGCTTTCTGTCTCAAGAAGTTTCTTTAATCCCTTTAATTTATTAAGTGCCAGAGCTTTAGCTTTCTCTTGTTTGGCTTTCTCTTCAACTTCTTTCTTAACCTCCTCAAATGGTTTTATTTCCGGAGCTTTAATTTCTTCACACTGCATTATAGCAAATGAATCTAAAAAATTAATAGGTTCGCTTATTTCCTTTATATTTAATGTAAAACCTTTTTCAATGAAAAAATTGGATAAATCTTCATTTGAATCTTGATTAGAAAGATAATCTGATGTTTTAATTTGATAATTAAATTTTTTAGTGAGATCTGAGAGGTCATTAATATTTTGTTGTTTAATCCAAGTTTTTATTTCATTTATTTTATTTTTAAGGAGAACTTCTGCTTGTGGAGAAGCAAGAAGTTTTCTTATTTCATCTTGAACCTCAAATAAAGTTTTGATTCGCTTAGGTTTATGATCTTCTATTTTAATTATATGATAGCCAAAATTAGTTTTAACAGGTCCACCAATATCTCCTATTTTTAAAGAGAATGCTAAATCTTCAAATTCTTTAACCATTCTTCCTCTTTGAAAATATCCCAAATCGCCTCCATTACTTGCCGATGCAGGATCTTCGGAATATTGCTTGGCAAGCTGAGCAAAGTCCTCTCCAGCTTTCGCTCTATTTAATAATGCTTGTATTTGCTTTTTTACATCCTCCTCATTTTTATTCCCGATCTTTAATAAAATATGACGAGCCCTGACCTGTTCTTCTTCTTTGAAAGATTCTTGATTTTGATTGTAATATCTCTGTATCTCTTCTTGTGGTATATTCACTTCTTTTATAAAATCATCTACCTTTAATAATAAATATTTAAATTTTCTTTTTTCCGGGGTCTTGAAATCTTGCTTATGCTCTTCATAAAAATTTTTGACATCTTTATCTGTTAATGTTATATCTTTTAATAAATCTTTAGTTTCAATTTTAACAAGCTCAATTTTAGCCTTAACAAATTTTCTAATATATTCATCTTTTACTTCTTCATCCTTAACATCTATCCAAGCGGTTAAAAAATCTCTTAATTTAGAAATAAGAATATCTTGACTAATTGAGTTTTGATATTCTTCCAAAGACATATTCAATTGACTGTTGATGACTTGATTAATCATTCTTATATTCAAGTTTCCATTCTTATCATAAAAAATAGGATTAGAAAAAATAGTAGCTACTCTATCAACTAATTCTTTCTCTGACACCTTGAAACCCATTTCTGTTGCAATGATTTTCTGAATATGATCGGCAATAACTGATTCTACTGCTTGCTGCAATATAAGAGAATTAAGATTAGTATCAGTTTCTGGCAAATTAAAACTCTTTTTCATTCTTAAATAAGCAGAAATTATTTCTTGTTTGTAAATATTTTCTTTGCCAATGGAAATAGCTAATTCTTCAGCTTGAGTCGCGGCTCTTTCACGCCTTGAAATATCAGTATATAAAAGAACAAAAGCAATTATTACCAACCAAAGAGTAAAAAATAATTTCTTTTTGTGCTTTCTCATTAAGCCAAGCATAATTTTTCTCCTTTACTATTAAATTAAAAGAATGGGGTGGACGATGGGATTTGAACCCACGACCTTTGGGGCCACAACCCAATGCTCTTACCAGATTGAGCTACGCCCACCATCGCTTTTATATTATTTACTTTTGTATTTTTTGTCAAGCAATCTTGAAGTAATTAATCAGTTTTCTCCAAATCCTAAAAGCCAATGGCAAAAAAATTATAAGCCACAAAGATCACAAAGAAGCCACAAAGATCACAAAGAAGCCACAAAGATCACAAAGAAAGACATATTTTATAGAAAATACTTTGTGTGCTTTGTGATAACTTTGTGTCCTTTGTGGTTAAAAAATGTAAGCTATAAATAGAATAAGGTAGTCTCAAAGAAATAATTTTGGAGAAAAATGACCAGTTACATCTTGAAGTAAGCATCCAAAATTATACAAAAGCAAGCTAAATAAAGGTTATTTATTTTTCTTTGTGCTTACCTTGTGCTCTTTGTGATATTGATTTATTAGAATATTAGCGAGTTGACGAGTTATTTTTTTCTAAACTCGCTAAACTCGCCAACCCGTTAATAAAATAATAAAACATAGACACAAAGCTTGTAAAGCTTTTATTTTATAAATTAGAGGTTGTTGTAATTTACAATTGAAAAAAATATATGATATAAATGAGTTGATTAATTAGAGGTAGGAATAATTGAATGCTTTTTAATGTTTTAATAGCACTTATTTAATAATAAGAATTTAGCATAAATTAAAAAACATTGAAAAAATATAAGATGCAAGATTAGAAGTTGAACTTTTATGTGCAAAAGCTTATAATATGAAATTAATTTAAGGAGGATAAATTATGAAAGATAAAGGCAAATTACTTTTAATTTCGTCTTTGACAGTTGTGATCGTTGGATTAAGCTGGATTTTGGGATGGTCATTTTGCGGGCACACTGGAATGCAAGGACAAGGAGAAAAAATGAAAGGTAGTTGTCCGATGATGATGAAAGATGTTTCTGTTAATACTTCTGATATTGATAAAGGAGTGAGAATTGAGATCACTTCTGATAATCCTGATACAGTAAAAATGATTCAGGAACATGCTGCTATGCATTCAAAAATGAAAGAGAAAATGCATCATCATATGAAAGAAGAAGGAAAAGAAGGATGTTGCAAGCATGATTGTCCTTGTTTAGTGGAAGGAGCAAATGTTAGTGTTACAAATACGGAAAAAGGAGTAATTATGGAAATAACAAGCGATAATGAAGAGTCAGTAAAGGAGATAAGAAGTCGCGCAGAAAAAATGCAACAAATGCATAAGCCTGAAGAAAAATAAAAGAAATTAAGAGGGGCTAGGCAGGGTTAAATTAAATTTATGGATGCCTTAGCTCCTTTATTTTTTATCTTTTCGCTTTTGAAGCTTTTTAAAAAGAATTTATTTTATTTGGTGATTGTAATTTTGACTATAAGTTATGAATTAGCATTATCATCAGAAATTAAAATTACTAATTTCCATAAAGTTGATGAGAACATATATAGAGGGGGACGTCCCACAGAAGAAGGAATTAAAGAATTAAAGAGGATGGGTATAAAAACCATTTTGAATTTAGAAAAAGGTTTTTTTAACAATACGCCGAGATATTTAAAACAAGAAGAGAGATTAGCAAAAGAAGCTGGGATAATATTTTTGAATGTTCCAATGCATCCTTTATTTTCTCCAAAAGAAAAAGATATAGAAAAAGCAATTAAATATTTAGTAGACTCTTCATTGCATCCAATTTATATACATTGTGAGCGAGGAAGCGATAGGACAGGTATAGTGATAGCAGCCTATCGGATAAAAATAGAGGGATGGAGCTATCAAAAAGCTTATGAAGAGATGAAAAAGTTCGGGCATAGGAAAAGAATATTATTTTGGTGGAAAAATGTTTTAAAGAAAATGAGTAGAGAAAATGAGAAAGGACTAAAGAAGGTAAAGATTATAGAGGTGCCAGAGTAATAATTTAAGTTTTCTTTATTTCAAAGATTGTTTTATTTGCGGGGAAAAAGTAAAGGGTATTTGGATAAATTTGAAACTAAAATGTAAAAATGATAATATTATAAAGCGAATAAGAATTAAGGAGGAAAAAAAGTGAGTTTAGAAAAGGAACAAAAAAGGAAAATAATAGAAGAATTTAAATTATCAGAAAATGATACAGGTTCGCCGGAGGTTCAAATTGCTTTGCTAACAAGTAGAATAAATAATCTAACAGAACATTTTAAAATGCATAAAAAAGATTTTAATTCAAGAAGAGGTTTACTTAAGTTGATAGGACAGAGAAGAAGGTTATTAAATTATTTGCAAAAGAAAGACATGAATAGATACAATAATTTAATTCAAAAATTAGGTTTAAGAAAATAAGTCTAATTGATTTTTTGATTAAGAGGGAGATAATAAATGAATAACAAGATTGAGATAGAATATGGAGGCAAGAAATTAATAGCTGAAATAAATAAATATGGTAAGCAGAGCGATGGTTCTGCTTTTGTGCGATTTGGGGATGCAGTAGTTTTAGCGACAGTATGTTATGAAAAGGAGCCAGAAGAAGATGTTGATTTTTTGCCATTAATAGTAGATTACAGAGCAAATACATATGCAGCAGGTAAATTTCCGGGTGGTTTTTTTAAAAGGGAAGGAAAACCGACGGATGCTGAGATATTAGCAAGCAGGCTAATTGATAGGAGCTTAAGGCCATTATTTCCAAAGGGTTATTTTAATGATACGCAAGTTATTTGTTCAGTATATTCAGCGGATCCGGAATATAATCCCGATATATTTGGCTTGAATGCATGCAGTTTAGCTTTATATTTTTCTCCAATACCTTTTGAGGAACCAGTAGCAAGCGTTAGGATAAGTTATAATAAAGGCAAATTCATAATAAATCCTAATTATGGAGAAATTCGGGATGGGGAGCTGAATCTTGTAGTTTCTGGAACATACAAAGGAATAAATATGGTAGAAGCTGGAGCGTTAGATGTCCCTGATGAAGTAGTAATAGAAGGATTAAAAATAGCTTTTGAAGAAATTAAGCAAATATCATTAAAGTATAAGCAATACTTTGAAGAATTTGGAATCAAGAAGATGGAAGTGAAGCCAATAATAGTTCCGGAGGAAATAAATAATCATCTTAGAGATAGGATTTTGATTAGATTAAAAGACGCCTTATTTACGCCTGGGAAGTTGGCTTCTAAAAATGCAGTTGAATTGCTTTATAATGAAGTAATTGAAGAGGTGCCAGAGGAAGATATAGAGAAAAGAAAGCTAATAAAGTTAGCTTTTCAGAATATAAAATATGATTTAGTGAGGGAGATTATTATTGATGAAGGGAGAAGGTTAGATCAACGAGGATATGATGAAATAAGGAAAATAGAATGTGAAGTAAATATGTTACCAAGGACGCATGGTTCTGCAATATTTACACGAGGTGAAACACAAGCATTAGTAACAGTAACTTTGGGGACTCCAGAGGATGTTCAAATAATAGATGTATTAGAGGGTGAAACTTCTAAAAGATTTATGCTTCATTATAATTTTCCTCCTTTTTCAGTAAATGAAGTTAGTCCTTTAAGGGCTCCGAGTAGGAGAGAGATAGGGCATGGTGCTTTAGCTGAAAGAGCTTTAAATGCAGTGATACCTTCCGAAGAGGAGTTTCCGTACACAATAAGAATTGTTTCGGACATTTTGGAATCCAATGGTTCCTCTTCAATGGCTACTGTATGTGGCGGTTCTTTGGCACTGATGGATGCTGGCGTACCCGTAAAATCAGCAGTGGCTGGTATTGCTATGGGTCTTTTTATTAAGAATGATAAATATGCTATTTTAACTGATATTGCAGGAGAAGAAGACCATTCCGGGGATATGGATTTTAAAATAGCAGGAACCAATAAGGGAATAACTGCTCTTCAAATGGATATAAAAGTTCCTGGTATTACTTTGGAGATAATGACAGAAGCTATAAAAAAAGCTAGAGTGGCGATTATGCAAGTTTTGGAAATTATGAATAAAACGATAAGCAGTCCCCGTTCTTCTATTTCTCCATTTGCGCCCAAATTATTTGTTAAGAAAGTACCTATTGAAAAGATTGCAGCGATTATTGGACCAGGAGGAAAGGTGATTAAAAATATAATTGAAGTAACGGGAACGAAAATTGACATACAGAATAATGGAAAGGTTTATATTTCTTCCACGGATGAAGAAGCTATAAAAAAGGCTTGGCTTATGATTGAACAGATCATATTTGAAGTAGAGATAGGAAGAACTTATAGAGGAAAAGTGAAGAGAATAGAAAATTATGGAGCATTTGTGGAAATTAATCCTGGTACTATTGGACTATTGCATATTTCTGAATTTTCTAAGGATAGGATAAGAGATCTTCGGGAGGAGTTAAAAGAAGGGGATGAGATACTTGTTAAAGTAATTGATGTAGATGAAAATAAGATTAAATTGAGCCATAAAGATTTTTATCAGCCGAGATTAAGAAAGAGCAGATACATAAGTCGTTAGCTTGGAGGGTTGGCCGAGTGGTTTAAGGCGGCGGTCTTGAAAATCGCTTCCCGTTAAAAGCGGGACGTGGGTTCGAATCCTACACCCTCCGCCATCCTAATAATTCATTGATTTATTAAGCTACTAAAGAGCAGGCGAGTTATCTTTTCTTTTTTAATAGTGCCAGAGTAATTTCAGTAAAATCCGATTTTACTCTGCTACCTTTCTACAGATTTAACCACGAGATTAACACAGATTATCACAAGATTTTTTTTCATGTTAATTTTATTTATTTTTAATCTTGTATTAACCATAAATGAAAAATTGTTTTCATCCCCGCTTATGAAAATAAACAACGAGATTACATAGATTAACACAGAAAAAGAAAATCTTGTGCAATCTTGTGTTAATCCCGTGATTTCAAAAAACATTTTAATGGTAATTTATTGTAATCTTGGGTTTTCAACTTTAATCCGAGAACACATAGAAATAATTGACTATTCTTCTTCTGTGCCCTCTTTGCCTCTGTGGTAAAATATAAAAAAATTAAATTCACAATAGAGACACAGAGAACATAGAGAAAAAAAATAAATAATATTTATTTAGCCCGCTGTAGGATATTCTTAAGCAGCTATAGGATTAGGGATTAAGTGAAATGCGATTTTACTCTAAATGCGATTTTACTCTGGCACCTTTCAAAATTAAAATTAACAGGTATTGGTTAAATCTTGGGGATAATCGCATAAACCAACTCCGGAGGCTTCCGGGCGCTCCATCCCGTTGCTATCTTTACCATAGGAACCCTCTTTTATTCCATTATTTGATACTATCACCCAAAACCAATTCCCTGCTCCTAAATCAAAAGTAATATTTCCGGAAGTTCCAATATTGCATATTGCTCCGCTATAACTGTAGGAAGAAACGCCTGAAAGATTGCCATAATAAATTGTATTATCAGTAGTACAACTACCCCCATTAGTGTAAGTACAAGAGATGGAAGAATTTGCATTTTTTTGGCAGATCATAGGTTTGCCAGCTTCTGAAGGATTTAAAGCTGCGCCACTGCCAATGATTGTAAAAGGAGCAGGAGAAACAGAGCTGCTGCCTCCCTGATCAGTTTCTATAGTATATTTAATGTAAGCATTAGAGGTAGAAGGCAGAGAAGGAGATAGATGCCATTGATATCTGTTATTTTCAGGTAAATTAGAAGCTAACAATGTCCAAGGTCCGGATGGTCCAGAAGTAGAGAGCTCAAGCCTAACTTTAGGATTTGTATAGCCTATTGGGATAGAAGCTGTCCAGCTGATAGTCTGAACTGATCCTGCATAAAAAACTCTGTGAGGTGTTGGCTTAAAAGGATTGATTTTGAGCAGGGAAGGAGAAGAGGCTTCTTTATAGAAATGCAAATGATTAACATAAGTAAAAGGACCTCCCTCTTCTGAAACAATGACGATGTCCGGGTATCCATTGTGATCGGCATCAAAGCCAGTATGAAAAGCAGAAAAATAACCGGGTGTGGGAGTATTGAATGTTGCAGCTAGCGTCCATGCACCATTTCCACTGCCTGTCCATACTGTGCATGTAGATTGTCCGAAGGCTACAACATCAGCATATCCATCCGTATTCATATCCGCTAATTGAGTAGCTTCATAAGGACCGCTTGCAGGCAAGCTTCCTGATAAATTAGTCCAATTATTGTTGCCAGCCCATGCCCATACCTGAATTCCGCCGTTGGAAGTAACAAAAGCAATATCATCACATCCATCGTTATTAACATCCCCAATAGAAATTCCTGGCCTTCCGCTTGAACCTGCTGGAGGTAAATTGCCATCTGCAAGCAAAAAATTGCCATTTCCATCTCCAAGATATACAGTCCCATATTGATGTCCTACTATAAAATCTGCATTCCCGTCGCAATTTACATCACCGAAAACAAAATGCATTTGGGAACTGCCGCCAGTAAAACCATAGGTTTGAGTCCAAGTTCCATTTAAATTATTTCTGTATAAATGAATACCATCACAGCATCCGAATGAAATCGAACCAATATCCAAATCTCCATCATTATCAAAATCAGCTAAATCTGTAGAAAACATTCCCCAAGTCTGTCCATCTAATCCAAGATTATCATCCCAAGGTAGCCAGTATTGTCCAGTACCATCTCCTAAAGCAGCTTCAATGTATTGATCCCCTAGATCATTACTTGAATAATTATGGTGCATACCGTAAGCAATATCAAGATATCCATCATTATTCAAATCTCCTGCTGCAATTCCACCATAACCAAAATCACCATATTGATAAACACTCCAAGAGCCTTGTCCATTTCCAAACCATACCATAACTCCATGCTCGCTGGTATTTACATAAGGACTCCCATGGTCTCCAATAGAAATTAAATCAATGCTGCCATCATTATTAACATCAACCATTTTAACTTCCATTCTTCCTCCTTCTAATCCTGGTACCCCTAATCCGTTGCTTGATTCAATGTATGAAAGAAAAGTTATTCCATCTTTTCCCCAAATTAAAAAGCAGCTCACCATTGACCAAATAATCAAAAATTTAAATAATCTTGCCTTTTTCATTTTTATTCCCCCATATTTTTATTTTCATCACTTTATTTTTTACCATAAAATTTGATTTATTACAATATTGCGTGTTATCAAGTCAACGAGATAGTTTTTTAACTCGAAAACTCTTCAATAAAACTCTGGCACCTTCCCCTCTTTTCCATAAATTAATTCAACACAGAGACACAGAGAACACAGAGAAAAAACAAACAGCTTTTATTTAGTCGCTGTATGTGTAACCCAGCGGTTTCAATTTTAACCACGAGATTAACACAGATTATCACAAGATTTTTTTATTGTTAATTTAGCCTGATGTAGGATATTTCCAAACGGCTATGGGATTAGGGATTAAGTGAAATGCTATTTTACTAAATGCTATTTTACTCTGGCACCTTTCTAAATTGGCAGCTTACAGAATTTAACTCGCAGACTGGTAATAAAATAATAAAGATAAAACATTGACAAAGAGGGACGAGTCTTTTATTATAATTAAAATGAAGGTATATTTAACCATTTCATTGCATTTCAGTGCAGCACATCGTTTATTTAATCCTGAATTATCAGAAGAAGAAAATATAAGA
This sequence comes from uncultured Acidobacteriota bacterium, assembly GCA_964423235.1. Lineage (GTDB taxonomy): Bacteria > Acidobacteriota > HRBIN11 > MFGW01 > MFGW01 > CAYREJ01. Next base: position 14,431 of record CAYREJ010000024.1, read on the forward strand.
ATATATGGGAATTGCAGCAATCCATCCGGTCATGGCCATAATTATAAATTGTATGTGACAGTGTATGGGGAGCCTGATTCTGATACAGGAATGGTAATAGACCTTCAGGAGCTAAAAAGAATTGTTTCCGAAAAATAATAAATAAAGTTGATCATAAGAATCTTAATGTAGATGTAGAATTCTTAAGAGGCATTAATCCAACTGCTGAAAATTTAATTCGGAAATTTTGGGAAATTTTAAAGCCGGAATTGCCTGATTTATTATATGAGCTCATTTTATATGAGACAGATAAGCAATGGGTATCTTATAGAGAATCGTGATTTACCAATTCATTAGAAATGAAGGATTACTTCTTTTACTACTTTTGTTTAATGTTCTTGAATGGATTAAATTGCTTTTGTTATATAAAGATGAAAATATTCTTTTAAAAGATGCTGAAGATGGCATAAAAGAAAAGTTGTCAGTAATAATTCCCGTAAGAAATGAAGAGAGTAATATAGAGGGGTGCTTAATTTCAATAGAGAATAATTCTTATCCTATACAAGATATAATAATAGTAGATGATTCATCAACGGATAGCACTGTTAGGACGATTAATGAATTTAAAAAGAAGAATCCAAAGATTAAATTAATATCTATAAAAGAACTTCCGGTGGGATGGACTGGAAAAAACTATGCTTTGTATACAGGAAGCCTCAGTTCTAATTCGGAATGGTTATTATTTATAGATGCTGATGTTAGACTTCATAAAGACACTATTAGCAAAGCTATTGCTTATGCAAAGGATAATGCAATAAATTTACTTTCTTTTTCTCCATATCAGACTTGCAAGAAAGCTTATGAAAAAATCATTCAGCCGGAGATTTTTAATTTAATAAACTATCTATATCCTTTAAAGAAGATTAACAAGGATAATAGATCCTCTGCAATAAATGGTTCTTTTATTCTGATCAGAAGGAGAGATTATTTTTTAATTAGCGGACACAAAGCCGTAAAAAATGAGATTCTTGAAGATGTTGCTTTAGCAAAGAAAGCTTTGCAGAAGAATTTAAGAGTGAAAATGCTTCAAGGAAATAGCTTGATACAAAGCAAAATGTATAATTCCTTCTTAGAATTATTTCAAGGTTGGTCGAAGAACTTATATTTACTTATTAAAGAAAGCAATAAAAATTTTCTAATAATTCTTATAAGGGAAATTTTGATTTATGTATTGCCTTTGATTTTTTATCTTAAATTAAGAATGATAGAATTAAGTATGATTTCTTATTTATTTCCGCTATTTATAAATTATTCAATTAGGAAGAGAAAAAAGCAATATGAAACTTATAGCTTTTTTTATCCATTAGCAGGCATAATTATAATATTAATAATGCTTAAATCATATATAAGCATAGCAATTTTTAAGAAATCAACTTGGAAGGGAAGGAAATACAATTTAAGGGTAAGAGATAAGGATTAAGACTTATGTTTCTTGACAAAAAAGTAAGATTTTGGTTTAATTAGCAACTTAAAAATTTAACAAGAATTAAAATAAGAATAAGAGATAAGAATTAAATTGCTTTAATGTGATGAGATAAGCAAT
>CAYREJ010000025.1:0-15866 GCA_964423235.1 uncultured Acidobacteriota bacterium
AAAATATGCACCATTGCCAGGATCATATACAGGAAAATCGGTAGAGCCAGTTCCGCCCGTTACAAAAACATTACCAGAAGAATCCGCGGCTATTGAGTACCCCCAGTCATCACCATTTCCGCCATAATAAGTAGCCCAAAGCCTAACTCCACTATTGCTAAACTTCAATATAAAGGCATCTTGAGCGCCTGCAATTGTTCCTTGAAAATACGCTCCACCGCCAGGATTGTATATAGGAAATTCAGTAGAATAATTACTTCCCGTTACAAATACATTGCCATTAGAATCTATTTTTATATAATTGCCATAATCATCGTTACCTCCACCGTAATATGTAGCCCAAAGTAATGAAAGAGGTGGATCAATGACTAGCTTATCTCTTCCACTCCAGTTCCGTACATAATAGCTAATTACTCCATCTTTCAGCCTATATCTTACATCCACATCCTTTAATCCTTCATAGGACACTATTCTTCCATCCGCTATCTTTCCTAGCGGAGTTGAAAACACAACCTGCCTGCCATATTCTCTTATCTCTATATCTGCCCATTTTAACTTAAACTTTATCTGATTCGCATCTGCTCCAGCACTTATTTCGAATTCATGGTGAAATCCCCCTTTCTCATCATACCTGAATACCCAATCTATTCCTGAATATACATTCTTAACTATTACCTTCCTATAACTCCTTACATTTAGCACTCCCTCAGGACAATGTGCAAGATAATAATTTGAATATCCCAGCAAGGGTTCTTCATAAACAATATCCGATTTTTTAATATTTGCATTGAGCAAATCAAGATCTATTCGTGCATAATGAAGTCTTCCATCTCTTTTATCTTCTTGCCGATTAAATGATGATCCATTAGCCTTTGGCTCTCTTTGGTAAATTACATAACTTACTCCTTCTCTTTTAAGGAATAATGAGAAACCTTTCCCCTCAATAAAAAATAAAACATCTCTCACTTTTTTACCTTTAAAATCGCCAACCTGACCTAAATTAGGCTCAAATCCCTTGCTAGACTCCATCCAAAAAGTTAATTCTTGTTTGTTGCTCTGATTTAAACGCGCATTCTTTTGTAATGGTAGCATCACTTCTTTCTTTGTTAGATCAGATAAATATGCATAAACCACTACTGCACAAAGCCAAATTATCCCTCCTATAAACCATTTAATTTTGTTATTCTTTTTCATACTTACCTCTTTTTTAATATTTTATTTTAAAAAAAGAGCTTGTCAAATGTCTTATTATTTTATTAAAAGTTTGAAAGTTTAGCGAGCTAAAAACTAACTTGCTAATAATCTAAAAATATTTATGTTTATTCTCAAATTTAAATTTCAGTCTCAGCCTTAATCTTTCTTTATGTTCTTCGCGCTTCTTTTCATATTATGAGAACTGGCTTTATGCCTGAAGTCCATTAGCGTTATAATGATCTAATTAAAAAAAATTGGGATCATACAGACCCTATATCTTCTTTGTATTTAACTACCGAGGCACAGAAAACACTAATATGCTGAGACAAAGGTAAAGGAGTCAATAAGCTTATTCAACACTTCATTAATTTATGATAAAATAATTAAACTACTCACATAATCTATGAATAAAGAAGAAGCTAAAAAAAGAATTGAACAATTAAAAGAAGAGATTAATTATCATAATTATCGGTATTATGTTTTAGATGATCCGGTTATATCTGATTATGAATATGATCTATTAATGAAGGAATTAATTGAATTAGAGAATCAGTATCCGGAATTCAAGACTTCAGATTCTCCGACACAGAGAATAGGAGCTGAGCCATTAGAAGAATTTCAGAAAATCAAGCATTTAACCCCTATGATAAGTCTTGGTGATGCTTTTGACGAGAAGGAATTATTAGAATTTGATCAAAGAATCAAAAGAATGCTGAATTATTCAGGGAATATAGAATATTCAGCAGAACCTAAAATAGATGGATTATCCTGCTCCTTGCTGTATAAAAATGGAATATTCACGATAGGAGGAACAAGAGGAGATGGAATTGAAGGCGAAGATATTACAGCTAATTTGAAAACGATTCGTTCAATCCCACTCCGTCTGCTTGAATCCGAGCAATATCCAAAGCCTACTGTTTTGGAAGCAAGAGGGGAAGTTTACATGAAAAAGAAAGATTTTAAAGAATTGAACGATCAAAGGCTTAAAAACAATGAACCCCTTTTTGCTAATCCTCGAAATGCAGCTGCGGGCTCTATACGGCAATTAGATCCTAAAATAACTGCTTCAAGAAAATTAGATATATTTTTCTGGGGAATAGGAGCTATTGAAGCTATTAAGATCAATACTCAATGGGAAGCATTAGAAGCTTTAAAAAACTGGGGATTTAAAGTAAATCCTTTGATAAGAATCTGCAAAAATATTCAAGAAGTCAAGATATATCATCAAGAGATTTTAAATAAAAGAGAAGAATTGGAATATGAAATAGATGGGATAGTTGTAAAAGTAAATTCTTTTGAGCTACAAAATAAATTAGGTATGACTACAAGGGCTCCACGATGGGCAATAGCTTATAAATTTCCAGCAAAGCAAGTTTCAACTACTATACGAGATATTATTACGCAAGTAGGAAGGACAGGCATACTTACTCCAGTTGCCATATTAGAACCTGTTCAATTAATGGGGGTCACTATCAGTCGTGCTACTTTACATAATCAAGATGAAATAGATAGAAAAGATATACGCATTGGAGACAAAGTGTTAGTTCAAAGAGCCGGCGATGTTATCCCTGAAGTCGTTAAATCCATTCCTGAATATAGAACCGGCGAAGAAAAACATTTTCGGATGCCTTCTAAATGTCCGGAGTGCTCCTCAGATGTTATTAAAGATGGTGCTGTTCATAGATGTACTAATATATCTTGCCCTGCTCAAATTAAAGAATCAATTATACATTTTGCTTCCCGTTCCGCTATGAATATAGATGGACTTGGCAATAAAATAATAGAACAACTATTATCTGCAAATTTGATAAAAGACATTGCTGATTTATACTATCTTAAAAAAGAGGACCTCATTAATCTCGAACGCTTTGCTGAAAAATCAGCTACCAATTTAATTAATGCTATTGAAAATAGTAAAGAAACTACCTTGGAAAAGTTCTTATATGCACTTGGTATTAAACAAGTTGGAATTCATATGGCAAAAGTTTTGGCTCAACATTTTGGCAATCTCCATAACATAAAAAAAGCTACCGCCGAAGAATTGCTTGAAATCAAAGAAATAGGACCCGAAACTGCTAAAGCTATTGTTGATTTCTTTGAAGAAAAGAAAAATATAGAAACTATTGATAAACTAATTAAAGCAGGCGTAAAAATTAAAGAAAAAGAAGCAGCTGCAGAAATCATTAGCCCGGTCAAAGGAAAATCATTTGTTTTTACAGGGGAAATGAAAAATTTTACTCGTCAAGAAGCTGAAAGCTTAATAGAAAAATTAGGAGGCAAAGTATCATCTTCTGTCAGCAAGAAAACTGATTTTGTAGTAGTTGGAGAAAAACCGGGTTCAAAGTATGAAAAAGCAAAATCTTTAGGGATTCTTATTATCAATGAAGAAGAATTTTTAAAACTTGTTGGATCAACATAAATGATTTAGAGAAACTAAGGAGATTCTATGGAAAAATTAAATATTTCCGATATGGAAAAAGAAATAAAAGAAGCTAAAGAATTATTTTTTGAAGAAATCAAACACATCAAAGATGATTTAAATGAATTAATGAAAATTAAAGGAAAATTCATAGGAAGGAAAGATGGCTTGATAACCAAATTAATAAAGGAGCTACCAAATCTTCCTTCGGAAGCAAAAGCAAAATTTGGTTCTGAAATCAATAAACTTAAAAAAGAGATAGAAGAAGAAATTGAAAAAATATCAAAAAAGATAGAGGCAAAAAGATTATCAGAGAAATTGGAAGAAGACATAATAGATATAACGCTACCAAGCCGTACTTTGAATAGAGGAACTTATCATCCTATATATATAGTGAGAAAAATGATAGAAGACATATTTAAAGAAATAGGATATTCTATTGTTGATGGACCGGAAATAGAAACAGAGTATTACAATTTTGATGCTTTGCATTTTCCGAAAGAACATCCAGCCCGAGATATGCAAGCGACATTATTTTTAAAGAATGGTTTACTTTTAAGGACACATACATCTCCTGTTCAGATAAGAACAATGTTGGAGAACAAACCTCCTCTGAGAATTTTATGTCCGGGCAAAGTGTATAGAGCCGATCCGCCCGATGCCGGGCACAGCCCTATATTCCATCAAATAGAAGGATTGGCAGTGGATGAAAGAATTACTTTGGGAGATTTAAAGGGAACTTTAGAATATTTTATAACTCGTTTATTTGGCAAAGAGATTCTAATGCGCTTTCGTCCGAGCTATTTTCCTTTTACTTGTCCAAGTGCTGAAGTTGATATTACTTGCTTAATATGCAAAGGAAAAGGATGTAGTGCTTGTAAAAATAGTGGATGGATGGAAATACTTGGGGCAGGAATTGTTGACCCGGCTGTATTTGAAGCAGTAGGATATAACCCTGAAAAATATACCGGCTTTGCTTTCGGCTTAGGAATTGACCGAATTACGATGCTCCTGTATAACATTCACGATATTAGATTATTTCTTCAAAATGATATAAGATTCCTTTCTCAATTCTACAATTTCTTATAATAAAATCCATGAAAATAAGCTTGAATTTATTAAAAAATTATTTAAAGATTCCAGTGGATACAATAAAACTTTGCGACATCTTAAGTAATTTAGGATTAGCTGTGGAAGAAGTATCTGAAATTGGAAATGATACTATATTAGATATTGAACTTACTGTAAACAGATCAGATTGCTTGAGCCATTATGGAATAGCAAGAGAGTTAGCAGCTTATTTTAATTCTCCTCTGAAAAGACCTCTCACTTCTATAAAAGAAGGAAATAAAGTAATTAATGACTTGATAACAATAGAGATAATAAATCCGAATTTATGCCATCGGTACTGTGGAAGAGTGATTTTAAATGTTTCAGTAAAAGAATCGCCGGAATGGCTTAAGTCTTTTCTACTGTCAGTAGGATTAAGACCCGTCAATAATATCGTCGATCTAACTAATTATGTTATGTATGAATTAGGACATCCCCTTCATGCCTTTGATTACGATAAAATTGCCCAAAAAAAAGTCCTCGTTAGAACTGCTCATAGTTATGAAAAAATTTTAGCAATTAACAATAAAGAATATAATTTAGATGATGACATGCTTGTTATTGCTGATGCAGAAAAACCAATAGCAATCGCAGGCATCATAGGCGGTAAAGATTCAGAAATTTCTTTTGAAACAAAGAATATACTTTTAGAGAGCGCTTATTTTGAGCCAGTAAATATAAGAAGAACGAGTAAAAAGCTCAATCTCAATACTGATGCTTCTTACAGATTTGAAAGAAATACAGATATTAACATAATTCCTCTGGCACTAAATAAAGTTGCTCAATTAATTGGCGAAATAGCTCAAGGAGAAGTCTCGCAAGGCATTATTGATATTTACCCAATTTACCACGAAGGAAAAAAAATTAAATTCCGCCCCTCAAAAGTTGAATACATATTGGGTGAAAAAATCCCATCGTCTTTTATCAGGGAATTACTTAAAAGATTAGATTTTGAGATATTGGAAACAAAAGAAGATTTATGGACAATAGGAGTTCCTTCTTATAGAACCGATGTGGAAAGAGAAATTGAAGTCATTGAAATAATAGCTAAACATTACGGCTACGATAAAATAAAATCTACTATGCCACTAATAAGCAAAAAAACATTAGAAAATTATCCAAATTATAAAATAGAGAATGATATCAGAAAAAATTTAATCCCTTTAGGTTTTAATGAAATAATATCTTCATCCTTTATAAATCGCAAAATTGCAGACTTATTTAAAGATAATACAGAACTTATAGAAATTTCAAATCCTATTTCAGAAGATTGGAACATATTAAGACCTAATTTAGCATCCAGTATGATTTTATGCGCCCTACATAATTTGGAGCATACTGGTAATGAATTATCATTTTTTGAAATAGGCAAAGTATTTCATGAAGGAAAAGAACAATTAGAAGCTGAACACTTATGTCTTTTATTATCTATACAAGAAAACAAAAATAATTGGGATTCTCCTAATCAAAAAAAGGATCTTTTTTATCTTAAAGGTATCATTGAACATCTTTTTAGATTCTTAACTCTCAAATGGTATAAATCTGAAATCCCTATTAACTTTCTTCATAAAGATATGCAAGCTATTATTGAAATTAATAATGAAAAAGTAGGCTACTTAGGACTTCTCAACCCTCACATTATGCAAAAATTAGATATTAAGCCAAAAATAGCATTAGCAGAATTAAATCTTGATATTATAAATAAGATGCCTATTTCAAATATTTGCTTTCAAGCATTTCCCACTCAACCAACTATCGTTAGAAACATATCTTTAATTTTTGATAATAGTATAAAATTCGAAGCTATAAGTAAGGTTTTTCAGGAAATTAAAGATGACAGATTATTGAGCTATAAATTAATTGATGTATATAGAGGGGCTTCCATTCCGAAGGATAAGATTAGCTATACCTTTGAACTTTGTTTTAATCACCCCTATATGAATCTTACCTCTGAAGATATAAACGAACTCTGCAATTACATTATCTCTTTAATGAAAGATAAACTAAATGCTTCTTTAAGATAATGAACAAGATTAAAAACTATTTATTGAATGAAGTTGAAAAAGGAACTTTTCCCGGCTTTTGCTATCTTATTGGCACTAAAGATAAGATAATAGAGTTTGATTATGGAGGATACCGTTCATTAATTCCTCATAAAAAAGAAGCTATACCCGAATGCATATATGATTTAGCTTCTTTGACAAAACCTATAGCTACCGCTGCATTGTTTGTAAAATTGCAAGAAGATAAAATCATTAATTTTAATGATAAGATTTCAAAATATTTCCCACAATTTAAGCAAATTGATAAAGAAGATATAACTATAGTGGACCTTTTAATTCATACATCAGGCTTTCAAGGCTGGTTCCCTCTTTATTTGAAAGCAGACAATTTAACAGAAGCCATTAACTTAATTGCTTCTTTTCCCCTCGCACATAAACCGGGAAAGAAGGTTATCTATAGCTGCCTCGGCTACATTATTCTTACTGCAATTTTGGAAAAAATAACAGCGCAAAATATCCAATTCTTATTTAACAAACTGATTCGTAGCAAATTAAATTTATCATTCACCTTCTTTAATCCCGATAAAAATTTAAAATCATCCATCGCTCCTACAGAAAATCACAATAATTATGAAAAGAAACTATCCGAAGAACTCAATTTAAATTTTAACAAGTATCGCAATTACCTAATTTGGGGGGAAGTTCATGATTCAAATTGTTATTTTCTTGGTGGGTTAACAGGAAATTCTGGTTTATTTAGCAACATATTTGACTTATATGAAATTGCAAAATTATTTATTGCGCCTAGCCCTTTATTTTCAGATGATACTCTGCAGCTGTTCTACAAAAATTTTACCCCTTTTGATAATGAACATAGAAGCATCGGCTGGAAATTAGCTTCAAGTTCAGATTCTCCTGCAAAATTTCTATCCCCATTTTCTATTGGTCATTCAGGCTTTACAGGCACTAGCCTCTGGATTGAACCGTCAGAGAAAAATATATATATTCTGTTAACAAATAGAATTCATCCGGAAGTTAATAATATTAATATGAATGTCATTAGACAATCATTTCATAAATTATCTAAGGAGAAAATCAATGAATATTGATAAAATTAAGAAAATAAATTTTTATTCTATTATAATTATTTTTTTGATAATAATCTTATATTCTTTTCATAATGCTTACAGAAGCTATTTGAAAGAAGGAATGCCTATTCCTCATTTTGAAATACGCGATTTAAATAACAAAATATTCACTGAAAAAGATTTCTTCGGAAAAGTCATTCTCATAAACTTTTGGGCTACTTGGTGTCCCCCTTGTATAGAAGAATTCCCTTCCTTAATAAAATTGAAAAAATATTTTCAAGATAAAGATTTTGATCTTCTTCTTATCAATGTAGGAGAAGATTCTAATTCAATACAAAAATTCCTCAATGAAAATCATTTTATAATCAATGTTTATAAAGATGTTAACGAAAATATATCCAAGGGGTTTGGCACTTTTAAATATCCTGAATCTTATATAATAGACAAAAAAGGGATATTAAGAAAGAAAGTTATAGGAGCAATAAATTGGCAGGAACAAAGCGTTATTGATTTTATAGATTCTTTAATAAACGAAAAATCTCTTTAGGGATTTCTTATTGTTCCTTTGTGCCCTTTGTGGTCTTAATTCATTTTACCACAATTGATTTATTAGGATATTAGCGAGTTTGCTATAATCAGCTCATCATTTTGCAAAGGCTTGAATCATTATCAAATTTTAATCTTGAAATAAACAAGATAATTTCTTATCTTTAATAATTGAAAAATCTTATGTATAAAATCAGTGATACAATAGTTTCTTTATCTTCAGCCTTACAAAAAGCTCCCATAGGAATTATAAGGCTCAGCGGAGATTTATCTTTACAGATAGCATTAACTATATTTAAGCCTCATAATAAAAGAAAGATTTTAGAAAGATATGCAACAAATGGCTGGATATTAGATCCAAAAACTTCAAAAATAATTGATGAAGCCATAATGATTTATTATAAAAAACCAAAATCATACACTGCTGAAGATATGGTTGAACTATTTATTCATGGGAATCCTTATTTAATAGATAACATTATAAAACTATGTACTGATTCAGGGGCAAGGCTGGCTGAAAAAGGAGAATTTACGCTTCGTGCTTTCTTAAATGGAAGAATAGACTTAATTCAAGCAGAAACTATTAATGATCTTATCAATGCTGATTCCTTTTACCAAGCCTCATCTTTAATCAATAAACTATCAGGCACTTTCAGCAATAAGCTCGCTAATATCAAAGAGAAACTATTGAATCTTTATTCTGAAATTGAAGCAGAGATAAATTTTGCAGAGACTGATGAGTTGGATTTAAATGGAGATTATTTGAAAAAAATTTCTATAATAAAAAACGATCTTCAAAAATTAATAAAATCATCCCAAAATCAAGCTTTTCTTTCAGATGGATACAAAGTTGCTATTGTAGGCAAACCAAATGTTGGAAAATCAACTTTATTCAATATTCTTTTAAAGAAAAAAAGAGCAATTGTTACCGAGATAGCAGGGACTACTCGTGATTACATAACAGAAAAAATTATAATCAATGATTTTCCAATTACTCTAATTGATACTGCTGGTTTCAGAAAAGTTAAAAGCAAAATAGAAAAAATTGGAATAGAGAATACTAAAAAGATAATTAAAAAAAGCGATGCTATAATAATAATTTTTGATGGCTCTAAACCACTAAAAGATGAAGACTTCAACATCATTAAAGAAGCTAATAAAAAAGCATTTCTTGCCATTATTAATAAAATAGATTTGCCACAGCGTATAAGAAAGGAAGAGCTTTTGTCAAAATTAAATAAAAACAATATTCCTGTAATTAATGCTTCTATGAAGACTCGAAAAGGGATAAAAGAAATAAATAGAGCTTTAGAAGCTCATATATCTAAATATTTATCTAAAATAGATAATGATAATTTTTATCTAAATTTAAGACAACACACCTTATTAAAGAATATGTATATGGAAATTCAAGAAGCAGAGAAAGCATTTAACAAAGATATATCAATTGTTTATATATCCGAAAATGTAAAAGCAGCAATTGATTATTTACAAGAATTAACAGGAGAAAAAATGAGAGAAGATATTTTAGAGATAATATTTTCTAAATTTTGTATAGGGAAATAAAAAAAGGAGGCTATTAAATTTTATGGAAGAATATGATATTGTAGTAATAGGAGGAGGTCATGCAGGATGCGAAGCAGCTAATGCGGTGGCAAAAAGAAAGCTTTCAGTAGCTTTAATAACGATGCAGGAGCAAGCAATAGCAAGGATGTCTTGCAATCCTTCCATTGGAGGAATAGGTAAAGGACAAATAGTAACAGATACAGATATATTAGGGGGCTTAATGGCAAAAGTAGCTGATCAGACAGGTATCCAATTCAAATTGCTCAACAAGAAAAAAGGACCAGCTGTTTGGTCTCCTCGCTGTCAATCTGATAAAGACAAATACTCTAAATTAATGCAATCGTATTTAAGAGAAAATAAATTTATTAAAATAATAGAAGGAGAATTTTCCGATTTAATAATAAAAGATAACAAGGCTTCTGGGATAGAACTTACCGATGGAAGAAAAATAAAAAGCAAAGCCGTTATAATTTCAACTGGCACTTTTTTGAATGGTCTTATACATATAGGCTTTCAGCATTTTAATGGAGGCAGAATCGGTGAGAAAGCTTCTTTAGAAGCAGCAAAGAATCTTAAAAAATACAACTTTGAAATTGGAAGATTAAAAACTGGAACATCGCCGAGATTAAAGAAAAACACAATTAATTTTGATGTTTTAGAAAAGCAAGCTGGGGATGAGCAACCAACATTCTTTAGCTATGATACCATTAGTTATAATCTACCTCAAATATGCTGCTTTATTACTCATACTAATGAAAAGGTTCATAATATTATAAGAAATAATTTAGATAAATCGCCTCTTTATGCTGGAATAATTAAAGGGATAGGACCCCGCTACTGCCCTTCTATCGAAGACAAAGTTGTTAAATTTGCTGATAAAACAAGCCATCAGATATTTTTAGAACCTGAAGGACTTGACAGTAACATTATATATTTGAATGGCTTATCAACAAGCCTGCCAATAGAAATTCAAAAGGAAATGCTAAAAAATATCATAGGATTAGAAGAAGCAGAAATTTTAATACCCGGCTATGCAGTAGAATATGATTTCATAAACCCAAAAGAATTAAAAGCAAATTTAGAGACTAAAAAGATTTCTAATTTATATCTTGCTGGACAAATAAATGGAACGACAGGTTATGAAGAAGCAGCAGCTCAAGGATTAATTGCAGGCATAAACGCCGCTAATAGAATATTGGGATTGGAAGATTTCATTTTAAATAGATGGGAATCTTATATAGGCGTTATGATAAATGATTTGATTTCTAAGGGGGTTAACGAACCTTATCGCATGTTTACTGCGAGAGCAGAATATAGACTATTATTGCGAATTGATAATGCTGATCTACGTTTAGCTGAATACTCGCATAAATATGGACTTATTCCTGAAGAGAAGTACGAAAAATATTCCAGAAGAAAGGAAAGGATTCAAAAGGCAATAAAATTCTTAAAAGAAACATCAGTATCAAATACGCAATGGGGTAAAAACAAAGATAATTTGCGCCATGTAAGATTAGAAAAAATATTAAAAAGACCGGAGATAAAATTAAAAGAGATAATAGCAAGTGAAAACAGCAGTATATTATCTGAATTGCAGGAACAAGATATCCACACAATAGAGCTAATGATAAAATATGAAGGTTATATAAAAAGACATCTAAACGAGATTGAGGAGCATAAGAAATGGGAAAAAATCACTATACCTGATGATTTAAATTTAGAAAAAATAAGCGGACTACGGAAAGAGATAATTGAAAAAATAAAAAAATACAAACCAAAGAACTTAGCAGAAGCAATGACTATAGAAGGAATTACGCCGGCTGCTTGTGCAATACTTTATATTTACTTAACTAAAAAATAATGTTTCATGTGAAACATTAAGGGGAGAAGAGGCTTGAATATTTTTGATTTTATTTTGATTTTATGATAATAATTTAATATGGGAAAGGTTGTCTCAGTGGCGAATCAAAAAGGTGGTGTTGGAAAAACTACCACTGTTATTAATTTAGGAGCCTCATTGGCTGCTGCTGAAAGGAAAGTTTTAATTATTGATATGGACCCTCAAGCTAATTCAACAAGCGGCTTGGGTATTCCTAAAAATCTTCCTGATAATATTTATAAAGCTTTAATCACTTTTCAACCTCTTGTTGAATTATTTAGATCTACAGAATTAGAAACATTAAAAATAATCCCTTCAAATAGAAATTTGATAGGTGCAGAATTAGAATTAATCGAGTTCCCCAATTGGCAATCAAGGCTCAGAGAGCTGATTGCTCCTATAAAAAATTATTTTGATTTTATCCTCATTGACTGCCCTCCTTCTCTTGGAGTTCTGACTATTAATTCATTGGTTGCAGCTGATTGTATTCTTGTTCCTATCCAATGCGAATATTTCTCCCTTGAAGGCGTTTCTGATTTGTTAGATACTATTAAAAGAATAAAATCTAATTTCAACAATAATTTATCTATTCTTGGCGTCCTTCTAACTATGTATGATGAAAGAACAATCTTGTCCCGTCAAGTAAAAGAAAATATTCTTCAGCATTTTAAAGATACTGTCTTTAAAACGATTATCCCGAGAAATATAAAGCTTGGTGAATGCCCCAGCTATGGAAAGCCTATTTTATTATACGACATAAAATCCAAAGGTGCTGAAGCTTATTTAAATCTTGCAAAGGAAATATTATTCTATGAAAAGAAAAGCTTTAGGTAAAGGATTAGAAGCTCTTTTGCCGGAAAAAACTGAAGATCTCCAGCAATCAATCATTGAGATTCCCATTGACAAGATTATCCCGAGTAAATATCAACCTCGTTTTCAATTTGATAAAAAGAAGCTTGATTCCCTAGCTGAATCCATAAATGAAAATGGTGTTCTACAGCCTATCCTTGTAAGAAAATTAAATGATAATTATCAAATCATTGCGGGAGAAAGACGATGGAAAGCAGCAAAAATTGCAGGCTTAAAAACTATACCAGCCATCATAAGAGATGTTGTTGATTCTCAGATACTGCAATTAGCACTGATAGAAAATCTACAAAGAGAAGACCTCAATCCTATTGAAGAAGCTATGGCTTACAAAACTATGATTGATGAATTTAATATTACTCATGAAGAATTATCTAAAAGGTTAGGAAAAGATAGATCATCCATCACAAATTCCTTGCGATTACTGAAGCTTCCTGAAGAAGTAAAAAATCTTTTGATAGATGGCTCTATTTCTATGGGACACGGCAGAGCCCTCTTAAGTATTCCTGATGAAAAAGAACAAATAAAATTAGCAAAAAAAATCGTTAATCAAGGCCTTCCTGTTAGATTCATTGAAGAACTAATCCATCGTAAGAAAGGAAAAAGAAAAGAGAAGCAAGTAGACGCTCATATTTTAGAGATCGAGAATAAATTGCAAAGGGTACTTTCAACTAAAGTTAAAATACACGCAAAAAAATCGAAAGGTAAAATCGTCATATATTTTTATTCTGAAGAAGATTTTAACAGAATTTATGATATTTTGATAAAATAATATATTTATTAGGATGCTTCTATGAAAAAAGAAACTTTGGAATTAAGTGGTTTCCTTGATCAAGGGGTCAGTATATCTGGGGAATTAAATTTTATAAATTCTCTCAGAATCGATGGAAAGTTTGAAGGAAAAATTAAATCAAACAGCGAATTAATCATCGGAGAAAAAGGATTTGTTAATGCCGAGATAGAAGTTGCAAGATTATTAGTGAGTGGAACACTTAAAGGAACTGTAAAAGCTATGGAAAAAGTTGAACTTCTCCCTACTGCTAAAGTTGAAGCAAATATCTTCACAAAGCATCTAATCATTAATGAAGGGGCTATTTTCAATGGCAATTGCTCTATGAATGAAAAAAATGCTGATAAAAAATAACTTGAATATAACTTTCAATTATAAAATGACAGAATTATAATAATAATCAATAATATAATCAAGATTTTAAAGGCAGGTTCCTTTATCATCTCTTCAGGCTCATCAATTAAATACTTCCCTTTCCAAGCTTCATATAAAATCCAAACAATATATACTATTCCTATTATTAAAATTAGCAGCTTATAAAAGTCCATTCTCTTCAATATTATCCAAGCAAATGCTATAATAAATATTGCAGCGCAAATAATCATACTCTTAAGTAAAGAAAACTCACTGTATAATTGCAAAGACTTTCTATAATTGCTTGCTGAACCTTCCTTAAATAATCTCTTTTCAGATAACCTCTTTCCAAACATCAAAAAGCATCCAATAGCCCACCAGCATAATAGATATAAAACAGCAGGATTCTTTTCCCATTGAATAATATACCAGCCTATTAAGAATCTAATAGGATTATTTGCTGATTCTGAAATCGCGTCTATATAAACAATATCTTTTAATCTTATAGGCGGGATATTATATAAAAAACCCATCGCTAATAGTGCAATTAATGAGAATAACACTTTAAGGCTAAAATAGAAATAAGAAATTGTAAAAGCAGCAAGCGTATATATAACAGCAAGGCTAATAAGAATTTTAATATTAATACTCCCGCTTGCCACTGGACGCGATTTTTTCGCCGGATGATATTTATCAAAAGGAGCATCCACAATTTCATTGATTATGTAATTTGCCATGCATATTAAAAAAGTAAGAAAGAATCCCAATAAAAACTTAATACCAATTATTAAATAATCATTATGTGCCGTTTCTGTAATATACAGAGCTGCCACTGTTCCTACTATAATAGAGAAGCTCCTAGGCCATCTATGAATCCTCATCGCTCTTAAATAATCTCTAATTTCCATTATCAATTTTCCTTGCATATATTTCCAAAGAATCCAGTAAATTTAATGGTATTACTAATGATTTCAATAATTTTTTACCATATTTAATCTTTAACCTTGAAAACAGATAATAAAGACTGAAATGCCAAACATAATGTTTTATCATCAAAATCTCAAAGTTATATTTTTTTAAAAGATAAGCTATGCTATTGCAATTAAAATAATATAAATGAGGTGGTCTATAATGCCACCAATATTTTCCAAATAATTTCTCAGCTAAGCTGCTAATATTTGGCGTTACTAAACAAATAATTCCTCCTCCCCTTAATAAATTCCAACTCTTTTCCATCAAAATTTGAGGCTTATTTAAATGCTCTATTACATCAATTGCTGTTATAACATCATATTTGCGCCCAGTTTCATAATTCTCTATACTCCTGTTGTAAATCCTTAAATTTTTCCTTATCCCTTTTTGATATAAATCAAAGCTTATTTCAATACCTTCAGCATCCCAGCCTCTATCATTTGCTATTTCCAATAGCATTCCGCTGGCTGCTCCTATATCTAAAAGCCTTCCCTTCCCTTTAATTAATTGCTCAATTCTATCTAATATTTTACTAAAATTCTTTTTTCTTCCTTCTTCTTCATAACAATATTCTTCATCTTTCATCTCTCTATACAATTGAACTAAATAATCTTCATCTGGCATAGGATAAGCAAATATAACTTCACAATCCTGACACCTCCATAATTGCCAATGCTTTCCATACTGATTATCGGTTATCTTTAAATCCTCAGAGCATATTGTCTTTATGTTGCCCTTTCTATATAGCAAAGCATCTCCATCGCATAATAAGCATCTTTGTTTTTCTTTTAATTTATTCATTTTGCCTTTTTTAGTCTTGCTAATCCTATCATAACTCTTACTCTTATTCAACTTCTCATAAATTAATTGGCAAGTTTTTTCCAAATGCCAAAAGTTAATCCAATGGGGGAAAAAAATATAAACCACAAAGTTCACATAGGATTCTCAAAGCACACTTTTATGAGAACAATTGCCAAGTACTGAAGATAAATTTACCACAGAGACACAGAGAACACAGAGAAAAAATTGTCTCTCTGACCTCTGTGCTGGAATATAAAAAAGATATGGTGTCAATATG
>CAYREJ010000026.1:0-15592 GCA_964423235.1 uncultured Acidobacteriota bacterium
TAAACTCTCAACTCTATAAACTCTAAAAACTCACTTTTCATATTTGACTTTTTTATTAAGTTATATTATATTATTATAGTATTTAAAAATTTGTATTGGAGGCTTATATGAGTGAGGCAATAGCGAAAAAAATAATTATTGTTATTGTATTTCTATCAGGCTATTTTGCTTATTCAGCTGATGTTAATTTTCAACCTGACTCGCTAATTATTCCAATGGATATAACTTATCAGGATAATCAGATGTACAGAGCTTATGGCTTATTATATGATTTATTGAAGAATAATATTCAAGCTAATTGGGCTATTTTACCTAATAAAGCTTATGATGCAGTAGATTTTACAGTATCTCAAGTTTATAGCAAAGCAGGAGATTCAGGCGGAACAGTTATAAATGATGCATCTTATAAAGCAGGACCTTTTGTTATAGATTCCAGTTATTATTCAGCAGCATTGCCGATAGTTCAAAATTGGGAAGCTAAAGGTGTTGTTGTTCATAGAGCATTAGTATCATTTACTGCTCCTATTTACAAAACATTGAAGGCGGCGCCTACGATTGGAATCTTTGTGGATGGAAATGAGATGATAGCAACCACTTATTTGAATGCAGCTGAAATACCTGATTCACTGGGTCAAGCTTGGCCATCAACTCAGGACCCTACTGGAGGATATCCTGGATATCCGGATATGCTCAATGTAGCAGAAATTGAGGGACCAACAACTACTAATCATAAAGATGGTATTCTCTTCGACCAAAGTGGAATTCCCGTTTATTGCCAACTAATGAGTATGCATTATGATAACGCTGGGCATAGTTCAGAAGTAGTTGCAGAAGTAAAAGAATTCCTTAAGTATACAACTCATTTCTTTGCCGAATGCCAAGCTATAACAACTTTTGAAAATGATGTTAATGGATATTGGTTAACTACATTAGGATTAATTAATGATGCGGACCCTAAGCAAAATGTTTATTTTTTTAATTCTGACGATCCCTTTGCTCAAAATACAGGCTACTTTAAAGATGCAGGTGGAAGCGTTCCATCATTTAAGTTTGCAACAAACAGCAGCTATCGTCCCGGTGTAAAAAGACTTGTTTCCGGAGATCAAATTAATCCGGGTTCTAAAGATGTTTGGGTAGTTGGTCATCTTGAAGGTAATGCCAATTATGGCAAAATTTCATATTTAGGCGGGCATGCTTATACGGTTGATCTCCCATATTCTACTACAAATAAGAAACATAAAGGAACTCGTTATTTTCTCAATTCGTTATTTGAAGCACCTTGCACCTCTGATGAAGGCTTACCTAATTTTACTGCAACAATGGATGGTCCTTCTTACACAACTAATCCCATTATAGATTATACAATAAATATTACTAACACTGGTCCTGGCTTCGCTACTAATGTCTCAGTAGATGATGTTCTACCACCAAATACAAATTTCATATCTGCTTCTAATGGAGGCGTATATAACAGTGGAGTAGTTCACTGGAATTTAGGCAATATGCTGCCAACAGCTTCTGTCTCTCTCCAATTGACTATTGAATTGCTGCAATATGGTAGCTATGAGAACAGTGCTACTGTTTATTATCATAGCGGCTTAAATCAGTTTTCGCAACAATCTAATTCAGTAATAACAATTTATGAAGACCCAGCACCGGGCACAGTAGGAGATAATGATAATCATTCCGGACAACCTTTATTTGTTTCTAAAATATCAGCAACTGAATTAAACTTGAGCTGGGGAAGCGTTTGCAATGCCTCTGATTACTCAATCTATCGCGGAACTTTACCTATCTCCTCTTACAACCATGATAAGCTAATATGCTCAACCGGCGGAGCTACATCTTATATAATTAATTCAGACGCTGATAGCTACTATTTTTTAGTAGTAGCTAATAGCAGCACTGCTGAAGGCTCTTACGGCGAAGATTCCAGTAATAATCAAAGACCAGTCGGAATTACACAATGCAAAACTCAATCAATCGGTAATTGCAATTAAAGAGTTTATAGAGTTTGTAGAGTTGAGAGTTTATAGAGTTCCACAAATTCTTACCTCTTATGCTTAAATCTTCCTAATATGTGTTCATCTATATTCATCATTCTTTATCTATGTTTATTTTAATTTAATCTGCGTTAATCTTATATTATATACAAGATGGTAATAAAGTGTAGAACTCTCAATATGAATAGAGTTTGTAGAGTTGAGAGTTTATAGAGTTCCACAATGCCGACTGTTTTTTATGAACCTGCTTTTTATGAAAGTATAATAAGTTTATAGTTCAACAATTATATTAGCGCTTAATCTGTGTTCCTCTTATTTTAATTTAAGCTTTGCTAATCTGTGTTCATCTGTGTTAATCATTCTTAATCTGTGTTTATCTTATTTTAATTTAAAGTGAGTTAATTTTTTTCAAAGCTGTAGCTCGCAAACTTGCAATAAAATAACAAAACAATTATAAATGCTGAACTTGCTTATATTCAGATAATTAGATATAATAGTTTAAGAAATGAAGAAAATAGTTATAATCATTCTCATATTTTTTATTGAAGCTATTAGCAAAATTTATGCTGGTGAAATAGAAATTGGCATTCAGGGAGGATATTCTTTCCCATCCATATCAATAGAAAAAGCAGGAGATGAAATATTTGGAAGCGGTTCAGGTAAAGAATTAAAAGATATTATAGGGCTTAAAGATGTAGGAGGGAATTTTTGGTTGGGAGGGAGTGTAAATCTATTAGCGCACAAATATTTCTACATTCAATCTGAAATAAATTATTGGTCAAAGACAGAGACTACCAGAGCTACTTATTTGCCTGAGATCCAAGTAAATACAAAATTTTCAGATGTAAGCATAGGGGCTAATATTATCTTAAAGCAAAATAAGAGATATCCATTATTTTTTGGTGGAGGATTATCCTTGCATCATTTAAAAATTAATGTGAATCCTATAAGTTTCCCAGAAGTAGCTAACGAAGGTTCAAAAAATAAAATTGGATTTGCAATAATATTCGGCATTAGATTTAATTTTAAAACAAAGTATGGAATTATTATAGGTGTCAGAGATGATTTTGTGAACTCTTGGAATCAAGTTAGAATATATTCAAGCTTCCTTTTCAAACTGTAATAAAATTTATTCTAATCTTTAAATTTTCTTATCCATTTACCGATCCATTTCTTTAATATTGTTTAATAGTAGATTTTAAAAAATTAAGGATGCCACCATAAAGAATTAATTCCATCTCTCTTGGATTAAGGGGATTTGGTAATTGATAATTGTCTGCATTAATTTTGATGCTCAAATTTTTTGATTTTTCTAATAATTCTTTTCTAATATTTTCTAATATAATGTAAGTTCCGATTCTCATCTTGCTATATAGGTCTTTACTGATAAGGAAAGGGATAATGCCATTATTAATAAGATTTCTTCTATGAATGCGAGCAAAAGATAAGGCAAAAATTGCTTTGACACCGAGGAACTTTGGGCAAAGTGCAGCATGCTCCCGGGAAGAGCCTTGACCATAATTTTCACCTGCAACAATAAATCCGCCCTGCCATTCCTTAGCTCTTTTGACGAAAGAAGGATCTTCTTTCATAAAAGTATATTCTGAAAGGGCTGCTACATTAGATCGGTCAGCCATAACTATAGCTCCATCAGGAGCCATTGAGCCAGTTGAAATATTATCTCCCAAGACGATTAGAACTTTACCGGAAATTGAATCAGGCAAAAGGAACTGTTCCGGAGGATTCTTTATATTTTTTCCTTTAATAATTTCGACAGAACTTGCTTTTTCAGGAGGAGCTGGAGGAATAATCATACTATCATCTATAATAGGATCAGGCTCTAAAATAACGGGGGGATTGCCTAATTTCCTTGGGTCTGAGATGCAACCTTTTAAAGCGGAAGCGCCAGCTACCGCTGGACTGCATAAATACACCATATCGTTAATTGTTCCGGAGCGACCTGGAAAATTTCTATTAAATGTTCTAAGCGATACTTTAGCTTCTGGCGGAGCTTGTCCCATTCCAACACATGGACCGCAAGCCGGCTCAAGTATTCGCGCCCCAGCACGAATTAATTTCATTAAAACAGAGCTTCTTGCAATAGTATCTAAGATTTGACGGGAGCCTGGACTAACGGTCATTACAACTCTAGGATGAATTCTTTCGGAAGAAAGAATCTCTGCCGGTATGGCTAAATCTTCATACCAAGAATTAACACTTGAACCAATACAAACCTGCCAGCATTCTTCTCCTTCAACTTCTGAAACAGCAACTACATTATCCGGATTCGGTGATTGAGCAATCAATGGCTCTATTTTATCCAATTCAAGAACAATTTCATCATCATATTTTGCATCTACATCAGCTTTTAATTCCCGCCATTGATGTTCCCTCTTTTGCTTTTTCAAAAAAATTCTTGTTTGCTCATCGGAAGGGAAAATACCGCTTGTTGCTCCCAATTCTGTTATCATATTGCATATGGTTGCTCTTTGAGTTACCGATAATTTTCCAACAGAAGGACCTCCAAATTCAAAAATTTTTCCTATTCCTCCTTTGACAGACAATCTTCTAAGAAGTTCAAGAATAATATCCTTAGCAGAAACCCAAGGCTGCAAATTCCCTATTAAATTTATTTTGACAATTTTTTGTGTTTCTAATTCGAAAGGGAAGCCTGCCATAGCAATAGCGACATCTAACCCACCGGCTCCAATTGCTAAACATCCTACTGCTCCTGCTGTAGATGTATGAGAATCAGCACCCAGCAGCATCTTACCGGGTTGAGCAAACCTCTCAGTATTTACTTGATGGCATATCCCATTTCCAGGTTTAGAAAAATATATTCCATATTTGCTCGCAAAGGTTTGAAGGAAAATATGATCCTCTGCATTCCTAAAATCCAACTGGATCATATTATGATCTACATATACTATCGCAAATTCTACTTGAACACGAGGAACTTTCAGCATCTCAAATTGTAAAAATGCCATTGTCCCAGTAGCATCTTGTAATAATATATGGTCAATCTTAAATTTATTTACTTCAGATGGACTCAAGTAACCTTCTATTAAATGAGCTTCGAGAATTTTTTCAGCAACGCTTTTTGCCATTTTTTATTCTCCTTACTTTATAATCCAATATTTAAAATTAAACCTTAAAAATAATAATGCACTCGCAAGATTTCATATTGCCTCTATATTCATAATTTCTTTATCCTCACTTTATTAATCTTTCTGTCAGAAGCTGAAAGAATTTCTATTATCATATTGGATGTTTTAATTTTTTCACCCGTATGAGGCACCCTACCTATTATATTAAAAATATATCCTGAAATAGTATCATAATCCCCTTCTTCTATTTTTATTCCTAAAGCCTCTTCAACTTTTTCAATGTCTGTTTTTCCACTCATAACATAATAGTCTTCCACTTCTGTAATCTCCTCTTCTTTGTCATATTCATCTTTAATTTCACCTATAATTTTTTCCATAACATCATGCATAGTAACAATACCGGATGTTCCTCCATATTCATTTAAAACAATCGCAACATGGCTTTCATTTTCTTTAAAATCTTTAAGAATAGTAGATATTCTCTTCGTTTCAGGAACATAAAGAACCTGCCTAATAAGAGATGATATACTCTCATTACTTTTTTCTTCTGACCAAAAAGCAATAAAGTCTTTTAAATTAATGATGCCAATAATATTATCTAAATTCTTTGCATATACTGGTATCCGAGAATGCTTAGATGCCATGAATAGCTTATATAAATCCGATAAAGTAGCATCTTCTCTAATTGCTATTACTTCCATCCGAGGAACCATTATCTCTCTGACAGAAACCCCCTCTATATTCCCAATATAAGAAATACTTCTTTCTATTTCTTTTCCCACATCTGCTTCTGCAAAATTCTCTCTTTTATCCTTCAAATTCTTTTTATAATTCAGCCTATCACTTACAATAAATGGAATCAATAAAAATAAGAATATAGTATTCGCCCACATAAAAATATTACAAAAAGAAATAACTTTATCCCTTTTAAATTTTTTGTAAATATTTTCAAGAGTCATCCACCATAAAAGGATAATGAAGAATTGAAATATTAAAAATTGAAAAAACGCTTTATTAAAATGAAAATTATTAATTCTAAATATCATTAGAAAAGAAAAAATAAGGAAAAGAAAATACCAGAGCTGATAACTAAATTCAAAAGCTTTTTTTGAATAAATACTTCCTTTAAAAATATAAGAAAAGAAAGGAATTTCTTCAGGCTTAAATTCAATTCTTTTATAGATGAGATAAATAAAAGGATAAATACCTACTATTAATAATATAAAAATTGATGCGAGTTTATATAACATTATTTATTAGTTCAAGTTAATAATACTAACTAAATAATCTTGGATAATATTCATTTCTCCATTGTCGGCAGCATGATCATAGCCCAACAAATGAAGAATTCCATGAATTGATAAGATAGCTATTTCCTTTTCAAGACTATGCCTAAATTGCTCAGCCTGTTTTTTAGCAATTTCCGGACAAATAAATATATCACCGAGGATATTTTTCTTAATAAATTCATTATCAGCAGTGAAAGAAATTACATCAGTTGAAGCATTTTCAAATCTGTATTTTTTATTAATTTGAAGTATCTTCTTTTTACTAACCAAGATAATATTAAATTGAAATTTGCCAATGCCTAAATAATTAACAACTTTTTTTAATTCTCTATTAATCTTATTAGTATCAATGATAAATTTTTTCTGAAGATTAAACCAGGAAGCTGGCATATTAATGGTAAAATCTTTTACTGGTATCTTTTTCAATATGGGGATAATATTTTTTAGATAGAGTTTCGCGTGGCGATTTAGAGAAATCAAATCCGGGGTATTCAATGCGTCCATGCTTCATATTTATAAGAATACTAACCATAGCTTCGCTTATCAAATGAAGCTCTTTAAGAGTAAGATTGCTATCATTTAATTGTCCATCCTCAAAGCAATCTTGGATAATTTTATCTACTAAATTCCTAATAGTAGATGGATTAGCATTATCAATAGTTCTTGAAGCAGCCTCCACAGCATCAGCGATCATTAGAATAGCAGCTTCTTTAGATTTAGGCTTCGGACCCGGATATCTGAAATCCTCTTCTTTAATTTCTGAAGATGGATATTTTTCTAAAGCTTTTGAATAAAAATAATTTACGAGCTTTTCTCCATGATGTTGAACAATTACATTAATAATATCCCGAGGCAATTTATACTTTTTAGCTAAATTATATCCTTCGTAAATATGAGAGATAATATACTTAGCACTTTCTTTTGGTGTAAGCGCTTCGTGTATATTAATACCTTTTTGATTTTCAATAAAAGCTTCAGAATTTACCATCTTCCCTATATCGTGATAAAGAGCCGCAACCCTCACAAAAATGCTATTCACTTTTATAGCTTCGGAAGCCTGTTCAGCTAATATACTAACTATAATACTATGATGATAAGTTCCCGGAGCTTTAATAGCTAATTCTTTAAGCAGTGGAGATTCAATATTTCCTAATTCCATTAATTTAAATTCCGTTACAAGATAAAAAATACTTTCTAAAATCGGCAAAATGATTGATACTAATATAGCTGAAAACAAGCCTCCAATGAACCCTAAACTTAACATAAATAACCAAGTATTAATTTGAATCTCTTCCCCTATTAGTATGTTAATATATATTATAGCAAGAATATTGATAAAACCAATCTTGGCTCCTGCTTTTATTAAATCGCTTCTTTGTCTATATTGCTTTATCCAAAAAATAGAAGAAATATTACTTATTAATATATAAATGAACTTCATTACATCTCCGCTTAATAGCAATATTGAAGATAATGAAAAAATTAATCCGAAAGCTAAAGCGATTTGAGAATCAATTAAAATAGTAAGTGCCAATGCTCCAATAGCAAAAGGAAATATATAAAAATATTGAGCTGAATAATTATAAGGTGATGTTATAAAAGAATTACTTACAGATTCAGAAAGTAATTGAAAGATTCGCAAGCAAATTAAATTAAAAACATAAATAAAACATAGCAAAAGCAAAACATTCTTTTCTCTCAACAAAATATTGTGAATTGGATGATTCTTGCAAACAATCCAGATTAAAAATAAAGATAAAATAATTACACTAGAAATATTAAAAATATTTTTACTTTGCTGTAAAGAACTTTTATATTTCTCTATAGCCCTTAATTGTAAAAGTTGCTTTTCATTTATTTCCTCGCCGTCTCTGACTATTACTTTTCCTTTCTTAATCCGAATTACTACGGGTTCAGTATTTTCTATTGCTAAAACCCTTCTATTTAAGGTCTCCTGACTATTAAAATTAGTATTGGGAATTATAAATAATCTAAGTAAACTATAATAAGTATTAAAATGCTCCTTTGGTATCGCTTCTTTTTCTTTTAAAGCTTCCTTTAAAACAGAATAAGCTTCTTCCATTGATAATATTTCATTAATATCAGGATTCTTATTCTCTTTATTGGAAGCTATATCCCTTAAAATGAATTCTCCTTTTGAATTATATTGTATAATTCTTTTATCGCTTATAATTTTGTTTTCAATACATTTCTTCAAAGCTTCAATAAGAGCTGTCTGAATTTCCTGTGAAAAATCATCAGCAATTAAAATCTTTGCCATCTCTGGCGTTAAATCTATATTCAAAGAATTCTTAATGGTTTTAATAAATAAATTAATATCTTCTGGCTGTAAAATTTTATTTTTCTTTCCATTTTTATTAATGCTTTCTTTCCATTGAAAGAATTTATTGCCTTCATTAAAAAGATTATTTAATTTAGAAAGGATTAAATTTTTCAATAGAGGATCATAATCATAGACAGGGGAAACATTTTGTTGAGCTTGCTCTTTACTTATTTTAGTAGCAGCTTCGTCTATGATTTCTAAATCAGCAGGAGCTTTAATAGTAGATTTAGCAATTTCCCCTTTTTGATAAGAAGGAATTGAAGGCGAAGGAGAATAAATAAATACAATTGAGCATAATATTGCAGCAGCTATTAGCCAATAAATATTATAGTGAGGCTTAATAGTTCTCTGAAATAGATTTATCTTAGTAATATCGTTTTTATCTTCTTTTTGATTTGCTTCCATACTTTATGTTCCCTTTTTCTTTTTACTATTTTCAAAATCCTCATAAGCTCTTATGATCTTTTTAACTAAAGGATGGCGAATTACATCTCTTTCATCGAAATAAATTATTGATAACCCTTCAACATCCTTGAGAATTTGAATAGCTTGAACAAGACCGGAGATATTTGAAGGAGGAAGATCAATTTGAGTAATATCTCCAGTAACGACTGCTTTTGAACTAAAACCTATGCGAGTTAAGAACATTTTCATTTGCTCCGGAGTAGTATTTTGAGCTTCATCCAAAATAATAAAAGCATCGTTTAATGTTCTGCCTCTCATATAAGCTAAGGGAGCTACTTCTATTATACCTCTTTGAATATACTTCATTGCTTTATCATATTCAGTTAAATCATATAATGCATCATGCAATGGTCTCAAATAAGGATTAACCTTTTCAATAAGGTCTCCAGGCAAGAAGCCTAACTTTTCTCCTGCTTCTACTGCCGGACGAGTGAGAATGATTCGAGACACAGAATGATTATTTAGAAAATATAAAGCCATCGCCATCGCTAAATAAGTTTTGCCTGTCCCAGCAGGTCCAATAGCAAAAACTAAAGCTTCATTCTTTATTGCTTCTATATATCTTTTCTGATTAAAGCTACGCGGGATTACTGATTTCCTATTGGATGTTTGAATCGCATAATCAATAAAATATTTAGTTAAATCAACATCCGGCTCATTTTTAATTAATTGAATAGCTAAACTTACATCTCCATAGTTTAATTCTAATCCTGATTCTTTTATCTTAGTTAATTGCTGAATTAATTTTGCAGCTAATTCTACATTTTCGGCTTCCCCTTCAACAGAAAAACTATCTCCTTTTGTATAAATTGAGACACTTAATTTCTTTTCAATTAATTTAAGATTCTCATCTAATATCCCTAATATTTTAATTATCGCAGGCTCAGAAAGCATAACTTTGCTCATATATTCAATCTTAACCTCCAAATTATTAATTTAAATTTTAGCATTATTTCAAACAATAAATACTAAACTGATGTAATATTCATTTAACGCTATCGCAATACAATTCCTTATTATTTTTTAAAAAGGTATATCATCATCAGAAATAGGCAAATCTTCAGTGATTGGCGCTTCAGGTAAGGAAGCGGCTTCTTCAACAGTAGGTTTCATTTCTTTCGGTTCTAATATAGCAATATCTCGGGCTCTGATTTCATAAGTGGTTCTCTGATTTCCATCCCTATCTTTCCAACTATTAGTTCTTATGCTGCCTTCTACCCAAATAAATTTACCTTTTGTAATGTATTGACGACAAAATTCAGCTAATTTACCCCAGCTAACTATCCTGTGCCATTCAGTTTTTTCATTTCTTTTACCATTTTGATCAGTCCAAACATCAGTTGTTGCCAAAGAAAAAACAGCTATTGGGTTCCCCGTCGGACCATATCTTACCTCAGCATCCCTTCCAACATGTCCCACCAATATTACTTTATTTATATTTCTCATAGTTCTTTCTCCTTATATATTAAAATTTAAAATCTTATTTTCATTCAAATCCTAATTCTTTTAATTGCTGCTTTGCTAATTGCGCTTCATCAGAAGAAGGAAACTGTTGAATTATTAATTGAAGCTCTACTATGGCTTGAGCCTTCTTTTCTAATTTTAAATAGGACAATGCCTTTTTTAAATGAGCAGCTGAAATTTTATCACTGCTCGGATATTTATTAATGAGATTATCAAATTCAATAACTGCATCTAAATAATTCCCTTTGCTATAATAGCATTCTCCTATCCAATATTGAGCATTATCAGCTAATTCCGATTGCGGATTATTCTTTATAAAATCAGAAAAGCCGGAAATCGCTAAATCATATTTTCCTCTTTGATAATCCCCATAAGCCTGCTGATATAAAGCTTTAGCTTGATCTTCTTCTTCCGCTGCCCCTTTATCACCACTTTTGCTTGGCTCTATAGTTCCTTTATTTGATATATTTGATTGTAAGTTTGACAATTTTTGATTAGTTTCTGCTATCTTATCTTTTAAATCATTGATCTCAATCAACAATGCCTCTAATTGATTAGAAAGCTTTTCTTGATTTGATTGGCTAATTTTAAATTGTTTATTCATTTCATCTAATAATTTAATTATCTGCTGATTCGTTTTAAAAGTTGCTTCTTGCAAATCCCACAATTGCTTTTGAAGGTCAAGAACATATCTTTGAACCTTTTGAATTTCTTCCTTCGTTCCTGCATAACTAAATATACTATAAAATAAAGCCCAAATTAATATATATATTATTTTTTTCATCGTCATTCTCTTATCAATATTAAAGAAATATTAAAAAAAATCAACAAGCTTCAATTTATATATAACCTCTTATGAAAATGATTTTATGCACCGCTAATGAAAATACTACCCCTTCCAAATATTTTAGCTCTCCTCATTTTGGAAATTTCGTAACAAAAATTTCACATTATTGCTAATAGTAGATTATTAAAATTATTATTTAGCAATGGCAACAAAATGAGCTCTTCTATTTTGCCACCAAGCATCTTCATTATGACCGAGAGCAAAAGGTCTTTCTTCTCCATAGCTTATAGTATCAATTCTGGAAGCATCAATTCCAAGGGAGACTAAATATTCTTTAGCTGCATTAGCTCTTCTCCAGCCTAACGCCATATTGTATTCATTGGTTCCTCTTTCATCACAATGCCCTTCTATTAATATACGAACACTCTTCCATTTCTTCAAAAATTCTGCATTCGCTTGCAAATTAGGAACTTGATCTTCTCTTATATTGTATTTGTCAAAGTCAAAAAAGACATCTTTAAATTCTTTTGATATTTCTTCTAAATCCTTTCTCTGAAAGAATTCTTCTTCCGTCAACTGTTTTTCTTCAGAGGGTTGAGCTTTTTCTACTTCTAAAGCCTTCTCTTCTTCTACCTTTTCAGCAGGCTTAACTGGTTCTATTGGAGCCTTCTTCTTGCAAGCAAAAGAAAATGCTACCAATAAACAAACAACTAATATTATCAGTTTTTTCATATATATTACCTCCTATTAATAATTTTATTTAATTCCCACCAATCTCTTGACATAGAATTTATTCACGAATAGCTTGCCAAGATGGATTAGTATTTTCTCCAACAAAAGTTAATTGCCTCTGGTTTGAACCATCACTATCCATAACATATATTTGATAAGAACCTGTCCTATTTGAAGAAAAAATTATATGCAAATCATCGGGAGACCATTTGGGAGATTCGTTACTTCCTTGATTTTGAGTTAATCTTATAATCTCTTGAGTCTCTAAATTTAATACATAAATATCAAAATTCAATCCTATTCTTTGCACAAAGGCTAATTGCGTCCCATCATTAGAGAAAGCTGGTGATTCATTATATTCTCCATAATAGGTTAATCTTCTTATATTGGTTCCTTCAGCATCCATTATATAGATTTGGGGTCTACCGCTTCTATCCGAAGTAAATGCTATTTGTCTTCCGGTAGGAGACCATGCAGGTGAAGCTTCAATTGAAGGACTGAATGTTATCCTTTTTAAATTACTACCATCTGAATCTGCTATATAAATTTCTGAGTTGCCATCCCGAGAGCTAATAAAAGCTAATTTACTACCATCAAAAGACCAAGTAGGCAAAGCATTCATTCCGCCAGCATCTGATATTACTTTGCTTTCTCCTGTAAAAATATCATAGGTTAATAGAACAGATTTAGTTCCTCTATAAGTGCTGAATGCTATAATATGACCATTAGGATGCAAAGCCGGAAATAAATCTAAAACTGAATTGTTCGTTATTCTCCTTTGATCATATCCGTCATAATCCATTAAGTATATTTCTTTATTACCATCCCTATTAGAAGTAAAAGCAATTTTAGAAGTAAATATAGGAACTTTTATCCCCCAAGTCGCATTTAAAATTTCATTTGCAAATCTATGAACAATCTGACGCAAGAATTTCTTGCTCCAATTATATTTCTTCCCCTTTAATAAATCCCCGGTCCTTACATCTATTAACCTTCCTTCTATTATAACATCGCTGCCTTCACTTGCTGCTTTCATTAACACTAAAAAATCTACTTGCATCTTTCTCCATTCTACTAAATCAACATCTTTTCCTTCGTATACTGGAAGATTCTCATAATTTCTGCTCTCCACTATTTTGTATAGCCGTGAAAAATTTAAATCATTCTTCAACACTTCATATACCGTATTTGCTATTTCATTCGTTTCTTCATTATCGGCTAATTTATAAACATTCTCTAATCCTATCACTAAAGGCTTAAAGCCACTACTCTTTAAAACAGCTTTAACAGTTATCTCCTGCGAAAATTCATATCTAATCACCAGTAATAAAAATAAGATGAAAAATAAAATTTTTTTCTTCATTAATTTCTAATCTAAAGAATAATAAAAAGTAATAGACAGCGCCAAAGTTTTGCCTTCATATTGATAAGGCAAAGGGGGAAATGGAGCTGAAAATGAAACAGCCCTTAAACAAGCATTATCGTAAATATCATTGCCACTACTTTTTATCACTTTATTATCCAGAAGCTCGCCATTTCTACTAATTCTAAACCATACTTCTGTTTCAAATGATCTCTGCTTAGAAGTTTTAATTATATTAATGCGCCAGTTTGAAGATAATTTATTTAAAATTATGTCAACATAGTAAGAATAAGGGAAAACTTCACCCCCCGTTCCTATTCCCAAAGAAGGACCGCCTATACCTATGCTCATCGTTGCACCTTGGGTCTCTGCCACCTCCATCTTATTTTCAATCGGTAAATTCTTTGCTCTTACAGGTAAAGTTTCTTTTTTCTTTATGGGAGTTAACTCCGGTAGAGCTTCTTTTGACACCGGTTTCCTCTCCTCAGGTTCATATTTCCTTATTCTCGTGGTCTTCTTCTCGGAAACACTCCCTTTAGATAATTCTCCCGGTCTATAAATATTTACTTGCATCGTTTTTCCCGGATTGATTATAAATATCTTATCTTCAGTTACGGCTTTGTATGAAAAATAAACCATAAGAATTATTATTAGGGAATGTGCTATTATAGATATGAAAAAAGATAATGTCAAATTAATAGGGTCATATTTTAATTCTAAAGAAATTTTTTCAAAGTTAGTCATAAATGATTATTTTTCCTTATAAGGTTCTGTAACCATTCCAATGGTGTCTATTCCGGCACTTTTTATCTTATCCATAATTTCTATAACAGTGCCATAAGGAACTTCGGCATCCGCTCTTAAGTAAACAGCAGGTGAACCAGAAGATAGCATATGTCTTTGGAGGCTTTCTTCAAAATTAGTTAAGGAAGTTAGCTCCTTATTAATAAATATTTTCCTCTCCTTAGTTATAGTAACAACTACTCTGTCTTCAGGCTTTGAATCTCTTGATTTTGATTGAGGAAGCTTAACATCCATTCCTTTTTGCAATAATGGAGCAGTAAGCATAAATATAATTAATAGAACTAAAACTACATCAACTAAAGGTGTTACATTTATTTCCGCTAAAGATGATGAAATTTTTCTTTCTTTCCTTTCCACTAACCTCATTTTCTTAAGTAAAGACGCTCTATTATATTAACCATTTCTGTCGTAAAATCATCCATATCATTAGCAAAAGATTTAATCTGATTTACAAAATAATTATATCCAATAACTGCCGGGATAGCAGCTGCTAATCCCATAGCAGTAGCAATAAGCGCTTCAGCAATCCCCGGAGCTACAATAGATAAATCCGTGCTTCCCATCTTTCCTATCTCCTCAAATGCTTTGATTATCCCTATAACAGTTCCAAATAATCCTATAAAAGGTGTAGCACTGGCAGTCGTTGCCAAAAACGATAATTGACTCTGCAGCCTTTCTACTTCACTATTAGCTACCCTTACCAATTCCCTTAAAATAGCTTCTATATTTATTTTAAAATAAGGATTGCTTACTTCCGACTTGCTACTCTCTATTTGATATTGCAATTCTTCATTTGCAGCAAGAAACATTACAGTAAAAGGACTCTTCTTCCATCTTAAACACTGTGAAGCTATCTCTTTAAAATTCTTTTTCCCTTTAAATAACTTTAAGAAAAATCTGCTATGGGTCTTTGCTTTCTTAATACTCAAGTATTTATCAATAATGATTGCCCAAGAAACAATTGAAAAAAATAAAAGCACCGCTAATACAATTTTAGCTATTAAGCCGGACCGATAAATTATGCTTAATAAATCTGATTCTTTTGCAAAGTTTATAGGATAGGATAAAAATAAATAAGTACTTATTATCATCATATGATTAAATTAGCATAATAGCGGCGTATTGTCAATTGAACCGCGTTATTTCTGCATCTGGGAGTGAGAAGTGAGAGTGAGAGTGAGAGTTAGCAAGTTAGCGAGTGAGTTTTTAACTTGCTAACCTCTCACTCTCACTT
>CAYREJ010000027.1:0-15553 GCA_964423235.1 uncultured Acidobacteriota bacterium
AAGGTAAGAAATTGTGGAACTCTATAAACTCTCAACTCTATAAACTCTATAAACTCTAAACCTTGACACATAAAGTGAAAATAAACTATAATTGCCGACAAGAGAGTGAATTATGAGAACAATAGCAAAATTATTTGGAAAATCACCATTTATTCCTTTGCAGGAACTAATGATAAAAATTAATTCCACATTAAGTTTGCTTCCTGAATTATTTGAAGCATTGATTCAAGGGAATAGAGATAAATTAGAGAAAATAGCTGAGGATATATCATTTAGAGAACATGAAGCTGATATAACCAAGACTTTAATTAGAGGAAATTTGCCACACCATATATTAATGCCAGTAGATAGAAGAGACTTATTAGAGGTTATAGCAACAATGGATGGAATTTCAGATTTAGCTGAAGATATAGCAGTTCTTTTAACAATAAAGGAATTAAAGATGCCGGAAGAACTCATTGAATTATTTAAGCCTTTTTTAGATTTATCTATGAAAGCAGTAGAGCAATTATCGAAAGTTTTCAATGAATTAGATGAATTACTACAAGCATCTTTTGGGGGACCGGAGGCAAAAAAAATAATGGAGATGATAGATGAAATAGGTTTATTAGAGCATAAAGCTGATATTGAAGGGAGAAGATTAGCAAAAGCTTTATTTTCTTTAGAGGATAAATTGAAGCCTTTAGAAATATTTATGTTTTTCAAAATATTCAACAAAGTGGGGGATATAGGGAATTTTGCAGAGAAAGTAGGTAATCGGATCCGGATGTGGCTTATAATTCCTTAATCTTAATGAGGAAGCATTAATTTTATTGTGAAAATAACTGTAAAATTTTCACCCTTAAAGAACGAAAGCATTAATTTAGTGTTTTTGAGCCTAATAGTTCTCAATGCTTTGGTAGAAATCTATCAATATGAATCAATATGAAATTGTATATTATTTATCCATAGCGGCGGCGTTTTATACAGCCTGGACAATAGGAGCTAATGATGTAGCTAATGCTTTTGCAACTTCAGTGGGTTCAAAAGCTTTAACAATAAAGAAAGCAATAATAGCAGCAGCGATATTTGAATTTTCAGGTTCAGTGTTAGTGGGGGTTCATGTTACTGAAACAATACGATCAAAAATAATTAATATAGAATTATTTTCAGGAAAAGAATGGACTTTTGCTTTAGGAATGTTAGCAGCATTAATTTCTACTGGTATATGGCTTCAAATAGCTACAATGTTAGGCATGCCTGTTTCCACAACTCATTCTATTGTGGGCAGTATTTTTGGCTTCGGTTTGATTTCCGTCGGCTTTTCCGGAATTGATTGGACAGTTATAATAAAGATTACTCTATCTTGGATAATATCTCCTTTAATAGGCTTTATATTTGCCTTCTTAATTTTTATATTTATAAGAGCAGTAATAATAGATCAAAAGCATCCATTGAACCAACTAAAGAAATGGGCTCCTATTTTCATCTTCATATGTGTATCTATAATTTCCTTTTCATTTTTATATAAAGGTCTAAAAAATCTTCATTTAAATTTACCTTTATGGAAAGCATTACTTTTTTCTTCTCTAATTGGTTTCATAGCAAGCCTTATATTTGGGATATTTTATCTATCAAGATTTTTTAAAGGAGATCGGAAGCCAATTTCAGAGCAATATATATCAATGGAAAAAGTATTTAAATATTTGCAAATAATGACGGCTTGTTATATGGCATTTGCTCACGGAGCCAATGATGTAGCTAATTCAGTAGGACCTTTATCAGGAATTATAATCGCTTTAAAGAATAAGAACCTTTCTGAAAAAGCGGAAGTCCCTCTTTATATTTTGTGTTTAGGAGGAATTGGAATAGTCATAGGCTTGATTACTTACGGATATAAAGTAATTTTAACAGTAGGGAAGAAGATAACAGAATTAACTCCTTCAAGGGGATTTGCAGCAGAATTTTCCACTGCAACAGTAGTTCTTTTATTTTCTAAATTAAGTATACCCATGTCAACTACTCATACGATTGTTGGCTCAGTAATTGGGGTTGGCTTTGCACGTGGTATCTCCGCTCTTAATCTTAATATAATCAAGGATATAATAAATTCTTGGATTTGGACTGTTCCATTAAATGCTATTTTAACTATATTAATTTATGAGATATTAATCCAAATATTTTAATGCCATTTATTGTTTTAGTGATCTTGTGGCAGGAAGATTAAGAACTTCAGTTTCTAAATTTATCTCCTTAAAATAAACGATACTCTTTTTGTAAGTTATTAACCCTAATTTACCACCAGTAGAAGTATCATCTATTATGGAAAATAATTCTTTCCCATCTACTGAAGCGGCAAGATTATCTAAATTACATTTTATAGATAAAGTAAACCATTTATCAGGCTCTATTGTATATTTGAATTTTTTTATTATTTTCATTGAATAATCATACTTTATTAAATCTATCTCTTTATCTTTAGCATCGGCAACAAGCATATAGTATTTGAAGCTATTCCTATAACGAAAAATTAAGCCGGCAGCTTGGTCATCCTTCTCTTCGGAAGAAATATATAATTTAGTGCTTAATGTAAAATCGTAATAAGAATCCTTGGATATTAGTTTAGGAAAGTCTAAATATTTCAATTTTTGATTGAGGAGATAAAGATTTTCTCCTTTGATTTCTTTTTGAATAATTTTCCATACTCCGCTCAATTCTTCAAATGGGAAATCCATAGATTTATCAATATGCCAAGAGAAAAACTTTTTTTCAATTCGGACATCATTTTGTGAGTAGGAAAGAAAAGGAATAGAAAAAGCAAGCAGCAGAATTAATAAATTGAATTCAATTCTTTTTATTGTCATAATTTATAAATTCCTATAATTAAAATTCATAACCGATGGAAAAGTCAAAATTAATTCCTCCGATGAAAGAATGGAAATTGTGAACTTTTGAGAATTCGAAATTGAAAGGTAGATAGGCAAGAAAAATAGTAAAGCCAGCTCCAATGGAGCCAAATCCTTCTTCCAAGAATAAATTGGGTCGGGGATTCAAGAAATTCTCTTTTTGATTTTTAAATTTAGTTTGACCGGCATCGAGAAAGATTTTACCTCTCATAGTATTAAGAACGGGAATTCTAAATCTTTTAGGAGCAAGAGGGAATCTGTATTCAAGATTAAGAAGGATACCTTGATTGCCGATGATCTCTCTGAACTCTAATCCTCTGAAGTCATTACCACCACCGAAAAAGAAGATATCCGGCTTTGTGCCTTGACTATTAAAAGCCCTTACTCTTGCAGCTATTAACGACCTATCAGTTAATCTTAAATATTCACGGAAATCTCCATAAAAAGTTGTTCGGGACAAAAATTTATCAGAGAATTTTGGAGAATATTCAAGAGCTATCTTGAAAGTATATCCACTGAGGGGTCCCCAGTATTGAAAACGAGTAGTTTCGGTAACAAATGCTATTGATAAAGGAAAATCATAGCCATTATTGAGATAATCAGTAGTATTTGTTCTTTTCAAATAATCCTCATAATAACTTTGAGCAATGGGTAAATAGAATTGTTGAGAAATTTTAATAAAAGAAGCACTGAGCTCAAAGCGTCTCCAAAAGTCTAAAGGAAAATAGCTTTGGAAAACTCCTCCGGTATATTTGGTTTCTACTACATCTATAAAAAATTCATTGACAGGTGCAAGAAAGAAATCATTCAGTCTAAGGAAAGTTGTAGCAAATTGTAGTCTATGACCTAAATCTATATATGATGCGATGTAAGTTTCAAATCCATAAATTCTTTGGACAAAGAAAGCAAATTGTTGATCTCCTAAAATATCTTCTACAGTTAAGCTGGAAGCGATGGCAAAAGTTCCTCCACTGACTCCGGATATGATGTTTGGGCGGGAACCTAATATCGCTCTGAAGCCTTTATCTCTAATATTTTCAGGTGAGATCCGAAGAATTTTATCTTTAGAAACAGGAATTATTGCTTCAGCCGTTTTAGCTTTAGGCTCCGCTGAATATTCTTTTGGGGGTTCTGTTTGTACGGTTGCTAAAACCTGCGGCTTTTCCACTAAAACAAGCTCATATCCACCTTTAAAAAAGGATGTATATGCTAATATTTCTTTCCCATCTTTTGTGATAATAAAAGGAGAAAAATTCCCGCCTAATGTATCAGTTAATTGATAAATTTCATTATTCTCTTTGTTAAGAGAATAGATATTGTTTATGCCATCTTTGTCAGAGGAAAAATAAATATATTTTTCATCTTTTGAATACCAAGGTGATGAAGAATCCTGGTTTCCAAATGTGTATTGAATTCTATGTGAAGGATCATTTAAATAGATTTCGAAAATTTGATCATAACCATTTCTCCTTGAGGTATATAAAATTCTTTTTCCATCTGAAGACCATATTGGCGTTTTATCATAATACAAATCAGAAGTGATGTTCATAATCTTCTTATTTGATATATTAACGATATAAATATCAGAGATACCTTTAGATAAAGCTGAAAAAGCAATGTAGCGCCCGTCAGGCGAGAATGAAGGGGCTCCTGCCATGTCAAGCTTAACAGATATTGTTTTAACTAATCTACCTGTTTTTGCATCCAAAATAAAAATAGACCTTCTTTTACCTTTGCGTGCAAAAAAGGCAATGCTTTTTCCATCTGAAGACCAAGTTAAATTTCTTCCTGAGAAATCATAAGAATCGTAAGTAAGATATTCATATTTTGTAGTATATCCACCAGTAAGATTCTTTATTAATTTACCATCTTCGGCAGAAATGATTGTAACATCAATTTCATAATCTTTATAATTTAAAGTAAGAATAGCCAATTGCTTTCCATCAGGGGAAGGATAAGCTGATAAGATTTGCTTAAAGGGCTTTTGAATCTTTAAAAGCTTTCCATAATCCATAGGGGTTTGTTTCTCTTTATAAGGAGAAAATTTTTCTCTAAGCCACTTAGCAAAATCTTCGTTAAAGACTTCTTCAGAGATTCCGAAGGCATTATTAAATAAATCTTCTTCACCAAGGTAAGTTGATTTTTTGATTTGAAACCATAATTGTCTAATACCACCTTTTCCATATTTTTCTTTAATGAAGTCCCAGACGGCGTGTCCGATGGTATAAGGAGCGCGAGATATTTCTTTTCCTGGAGGCATCACTATGTCTCGAGTAGAAGAAATAAATGGAAGGTTATCAGTCAAAATAGCATCTCGGATTACCATTAGGTCAGTAGGAAACCATATTTCATTTTCAAATTCTGCAAAACCTTCCATAATCCATAAAGGAGGAGCTGATTTGATAAGAGAGATGTTAATGCCACCAAATAATAGTGAGAATTCAAAAATATGAGTTAATTCGTGAGTAATTAATCTTTTTAACTTATCCGGCGGTTCGTCCAAAGCAAAAGCCATTCTATTATAGAATGGCTCGGCAACTCCTAATATTCCTTCTGTAACTTGTAAATAATTAACTTGTTCAAATTCACTTTGCGTTAAGAAAAAAATAAGAGGGATCTTGAATTTAACATCGTGCTGAAGGTCATTTCTTATTTTTTGATAAGCTTCTTCAGCAATGGAGGCAACCATTTGCAAATGCTGCTGTTCTTTAGGATAAAAATATACTTCAAAATGCTCTGTCTTATATGTTTTCCACTTGAATGTATCATATTTAACTTTATTTTTACCATAATAAGGAACATATTGGCAATAGAGATATCCATTACTCAAAAAGATGATAAGCAAAAAGGAAAGAAACATTAATTTAATGAATATCTTTTTCCTCATAATCAAAATCCTTTATAAAAAATCAAGGCTTCATAATAAACCTTGTGCCTTTTATATTGTATGGAGCAATGATATTAAATAACTTAGGAGCTAATTTATCAAAGAGTATATAAAACATGGACAAAGAGACTTTGTTAGTTTCAGAGAAGGTAGAAGTTTCTTTAAAATTTTCTTTATATAGAAGCTCGCCTGAGTAAGCTGAAATAATGTATATATGGATACCTAAAGAAACCTCTAATCTCTCTTCTCTAACATTAACAGTGCGAGTAATACCAGTGCGTGCATCAGTTACTTCTCTGGGGAAATACCCTGTTGCATCTTTATTTGAGAATTCTATTAAACCTGTAAGAATTATTGAGGATTCTTTCTCTTCAATTTCAAGATTTTTCCAATAATCACTATCCTCAATTAATGCTTCTATTTCATTATTCTTAATTTCTAAATATTTAATTTTTAGATCCACTAAATTAGATAATTCATTTTTTAAACGACTGGTTATTTCTTCATTCGGATCTAAATAAATATCTTTATCTACATTATAAATTTTCTTTACAGGAAAATTTGTTATATATAAATATTTATAATTCTTAGCGTCAAATTTAGGTTTCATAGGAATAATGATAGTTATTTCAGAACTTTTTTGTCCTGAACAAAAAGAAAGAAAAGAAAAAATAATAATTAACCATAAAGTTGCTTTTTTATATTTCATCATTCTTTTGTTCGGTAAGCCTCTTTAAATGAAGAGATATTTGCTTTTATTGATGGTTCATTTGGAGCTAAACGGAAAGCTATTTCATATTCTTGTAATGCTAATTCAAATAAGCCAGCTTGTTCAAAAGCGATCGCTAAATTATTATGAGCAGCTGGATTATTGTAATCTATTTCGCAAGCTTTTTTCCATCTAAAAAGAGCTTCATTCCAAAAACCTTCTTGAGCTGCTTTAATACCTAATTCTATTTGCTTCTTTGCATTTTCGCTGGAGTTTTTATTTACTTGCTGTCCAGCTATCGGCGAGAATAATAAAAACAAAATAATGAGTGAAACAATAAAAAAATTCATTGCTTTCTAAACTATTTAGAAAATATTATTATTCCTTTTTTCTGGAAAGTCAAGCAAGAGTTTATAGAGTTGAGAGTTCCACAATTTCTTACCTTTATTCCATCAATAGTTTTATAAAAAAGATTATCTTCCTGATTGATAGTCACAATCTGAGGAATTCTCAACTCTTAAGATTATATAAAATAAATATTATATTAAGCGAACGTAAGAATTAAGGGATTTATAGACCATATTTTTTTAATTTGTATCTAAGCATATCACGGGAGATTTTGAGCAATTTAGCAGCCTGCGTTTTATTTCCTTTAGCTCTTTCCATTGCAATACTTATAGCTTCTTTTTCCAAATCCCTTAAAGAGAGATTATCAATTGCATTAGAAAGAATTGGCTTATTGCCTTGATTGGTATTAAATAAAGTTATTGGTAAATGAGCAGGAGTAATAAGCTCTCCTTCTTCTAAAATCATAGCATGCTCAATTATATTTTTTAATTCTCTTACATTTCCCGGGTAATGGTAATTTAGAAGAATTTTATCGGCTTCTTTAGATAATCCTTTTATATTTTTCCTAAGCTTTGTATTGTAAGATCTTACGAAAGTATAAGCTAATTCTATAATATCTTCTTTCCTTTCTCTAAGAGGCGGAATATTAATAACCATAACATTTAACCGATAAAATAAATCTTCTCTAAAGGTTCCATTTTTTACACATTCCATTAGATTTTTATTAGAAGCAGCTATTATAAGAACATTTATGCTTATCTCCTTTAAGCTGCCGAGAGGTCTAAATTTTTGCTCCTCTATAACTCTAAGTAATTTAGCTTGTGAAGAGAGTTTCATTTCGCTGATTTCATCAAGAAAAACAGTTCCACCATCAGCAAGTTCTAAAATTCCTTTTTTATTAGTTTTAGCATCAGTAAATGCACCCTTAACATATCCAAATAATTCACTTTCTATCAAGGTCTCCGGAAGAGCTGAACAATTTATAGCCAAAAATGGATAATTGCTCCTTTTACTTTCATAATGTATAGCTTTTGCTAATAAATCTTTACCAACTCCGCTTTCTCCTTGTAGAAGAATGGTAGAAACTTCTGTTTTAGCTAATTTATGCGCCAGGCTAATTATTTCTTTCATTGAACGCGATTGAGCAACTATCGTTGAAAATCCATATAGCCTCTTATTCTCTTCTTTAATTTCTTTAATTTCTTTTTTTAATTTATAAGCCTCAATAGCATTGTAAATAGACAATTCCAAATGATCAAAATTTATTGGTTTAGGAATAAAATCATATGCCTTATATCTTATAGCAGCAATAGCATCTTGATAATCTCCATGTGCCGTAATTATAATTACAGGTAAATCGTTATCCCAGTTTTTTATCTTTTGCAAAAGTTCAATTCCGTTGGCATCAGGTAATTTTATATCCAAAAGGACTAAATCATATGATTGCTCCGATAGTTTATTTAGTCCTTCCTTTCCATTATAAGCAGCATCGCTTTCATATCCCCACTTCTCTAATTTTTGTTTGATAGACCATTGAAGCAATTCTTGATCATCTATTATTAATATTTTCCCCTTCATCTGTCTTATCTCTTCACCCTTGCTAAAGGTAATAAAATATGAAATGCCGTTCCTTTTTCAATTTGACTTTCTGCCCATATTTTTCCTTTATGCTGTTCAATTATTTGTTTGCTTAAAGATAAGCCCAAACCAGTTCCTTTCGGCTTTGTTGTAAAAAAAGGCTTAAATATATAAGGCAAATTCTTTTCAGAAATGCCTTCTCCATTATCCTTTATTATTATCTCTACTTCATCGTTCATTATCTGTTTCTCTACTTCTATAATCCCTTTATCCTTTATAGCTTGAATACTATTTAAAAATAAATTTAAAAAAACTTGTTCTAATTTTAAAGGGTCTCCATCTATATAAATTTTTTCATCTCCCTGACTGTTAATGAAAGAAATTTCTTTATTAAATATTTGATTCTGAGCATGCCTTATAGTTTGCGAGATCAGATCATTCAAATTTACTTTGGTTAATTCTAATTCTTTAGGTTTTGCATATGTCAGCAAATCATTAAGGACATTATTTATTCTATCCATTTCTAAAAGAATTTCTGATAATACCTTTCTCAATGGGTTTCCTATATCCATCTCATCTTTTAGAACTTCTACTGCACCTCTTATACCTGAAAGTGGATTTTTGATTTCATGAGCTAATCCGGCTGCTAATTCTCCTACTAAAGCTATCTGCCCAGCCTTCTGCATCTCTTTATTATACAATTCCTCAATTTGTTTATATAAATTATTAAGTTCAGTTACCATCTCATTAAATCCTCGGATGAACTCTCCTATTTCATCTTTGCTATCATAATGTATTGTATTCTTAAAATCTCCTTTCTTTACCTTATCTATTGCAGATTTTAATAAATTTATAGGCCGCAATATTATCCAATTTATCGCTACTATTATTATTACAAAAAGAGGTATGAAAACTAAAAACGAGTTTAAAAGAAAACTTTTTTCTAAATTTTTTAAATGAGTGTTAAAGTTTTTCACTGATATATCAGTAACCAGAATCCCATTAATGGATTTTCTTGAGCCATGACATCTGAAGCATTTTTCTCTATTTTTTATCGGAATATATGACCTAAAAGCTATCTCATTTAATCGGACTAAAATATTAGAATTAATATTTGTTGGTATCTGTAGAAACTCTTCTTTACCTTTTGCTGATTTTAATATATTTCCTCTCTCATCAGTTATTCTTATATTAATGATTGAGGAGTTCTTTATCAAATTCATTAAAATAGGATTTATCTCTTCAGTTTTTCCTTCAGACATTGCATATGTAATGCTTTGCTCTACTGATTTTGCAAAATTTAATGTTTGCTCTTTAATAAGGTCTTCTTCGCTTTTTCTCATCTCATTTATTATTGATAAATAAATTAATAAGCCTGAAAGAAAAATTATTAATGCAATGGGGAGGAATATTTTAATTTTAATTGATAAATACTTTTTTCTCATTTCATTCATTATATCACATTATGATTAAGGAGTGAATGGTGGATAGGTTGCTTTATCAAGTAGTTAGTCAGTTTTCTCCAAAGAACTAATCAAAATGGTTATCATCCTTCATAAAAACAATATCGTTTAAAATTAAACCACGAGATTAACACAAGATTTTCTTTTCTGTGTAAATCTGTGTTAATCTGTGTTAATCGCATGAAAAAAATCTTTTGATAATCTTGTGGTTTAATATTTTTCCTTGCTTTTGGGGAAAACTGACCAGTTGCGTTATCAAAATTTGACAAATGAGAAAATTGATAATAAAATATGTGTTTCTAAAAAATATTGAGTAGAGGAGCAAAGATTGAGAATTGGAAAAATTCCAGACCAAGTGATCAGATTATTAATAATATTTTTAAGTGCAGGTGCTATTCTTATAATTTTAAGACAGCATTTTGTTCCGAAAAGCTTTGGGCAATTAGGACATTATCGTGCGGAAGCATTAAAAATTATAGCAGCTCAACCGATAAAATATGCCGGTTCGCAAGTATGTATTCAATGTCATTCAGATATAGGAGAAATTAAATCTAAGTCATATCATCGAGGACTTTCTTGCGAAGTTTGCCATGGCGCAAGTAATGAACATGCAAATGCACCGGATGAAATAAAGCCAATTTTGCCGAGGAGAAGAGATTATTGTTCTTATTGTCATAATTATTTATTAACAAGACCAACAGGATTTCCTCAGGTTTATGTTTCTTACCATAATCCGGACAAACCTTGTATAAGCTGTCATAATCCACATGATCCAACCCCACCACATGTTCCTGGAGCCTGCAGTGCTTGTCATGCTAATATTGCAAGGACAAAATCAGTTTCTTACCATGCTTCGTTACCTTGCGAAACTTGCCACGAGACACCTCAGGAACATAAAGAATCCCCCAGATTATTTCTCCCTAAAAAGCCTAACGATAGAAATTTCTGTGGAAAATGTCACAGCAAGACAGCTCAAGCTCCTGCTGATATCCCTCGTATAAACTTAGATGAGCATGGTGAAAGGTATTTATGCTGGCAATGCCATTATCCTCATTTTCCGGAGGCTCCCTAAATGAATAAAAAATACAATAGAAGAGATTTTTTAAAAAAATTATCTAAAATCCCTTATATTGCTTTTATTGTAAGTGGATTCTCTTCAATTCGCTCAGAAGCCACATCAGTTTACAAGCCCGAAGAGCATTATTATGGTATGGGAATTCAAATTGATAAATGCATAGGTTGCGGTAGATGCGTTGAAGCTTGCAAAATAGAAAATGATGTTCCTAAAGAACCTTTTTACTTTAGGACTTGGGTTGAAAGGTATATTATTTATTCAGATGGGAGGACTTTTGTTGATTCTCCTGAAGGTGGCATGAAAGGATTCCCATCATTAGGTGAAGAGAAGAATATTATGAGGACATTCTTTGTTCCCAAACTATGCAATCATTGTGATAATCCTCCTTGTGTGCAAGTTTGTCCTGTCGGAGCTACTTTCAAAACAAAAGACGGGGTCGTCTTAGTTGATAAAGATTATTGTATAGGCTGTCGTTATTGTATACAGGCTTGTCCTTATGGTGCCAGATATTTACATCCG
This sequence comes from uncultured Acidobacteriota bacterium, assembly GCA_964423235.1. Taxonomy (GTDB): domain Bacteria; phylum Acidobacteriota; class HRBIN11; order MFGW01; family MFGW01; genus CAYREJ01. The sequence continues at coordinate 11,465 of CAYREJ010000027.1, forward strand.
GTCTCAAAAACTGCAGATAAATGCACTTTCTGTTATCATAGAATCACAAAGGGATTGCTACCAGCTTGTGTAGAAGTATGTCCAACTCAAGCTCGCGTTTTTGGAGAATTAAAAAAATTAGCTAGCCCTTTACTAAGGCTTATGAGAATGAATAAATTACAAGTGCTAAAACCATATTTAAATACAGAACCTAAAGTTTTTTATACTGAATTAGATGGGGAGGTTAAATAAAATTGGAAAAACACTTTGAACAATTAATTTCTATACTTAAGCAAATTACAGGATTTATTTACCCTAACGAAATTGAATTACATTGGGGATTATTAATTGTTATTTATCCTTATATAACAGGTTTAGTAGCAGGGGCATTTATTCTTGCTTCTTTGGAAAAGGTCTTTAAAGTAAAAGAAGTAGAACCCACTTATCGGCTTTCATTATTGACTGCTTTAGCGTTTCTTCTTGTAGCTCCAATGCCTCTATTGGCACACTTGGGACATCCGGAACGTTCTCTTGAAATTTTTCTAACCCCTCATTTCAAATCTGCTATGGCAATGTTCGGTTTTGTTTATGCCTGGTATTTAATGATAGTCCTGTTACTTGAAATTTGGTTTGATTACAGAAAAGATGTTGTCTTATGGAGTAAAAAAGAAAAAGGATTAAAGAAAATAATTCATTGGATAATTTCATTAGGTTCGAGAGATACATCCCCTGAAGCTATTGCTTTTGACCAAAAAGCTGTTCATACAATTACAATAATTGGAATCCCTTCTGCGTTTTTATTGCACGGATATGTAGGCTTCATTTTTGGCTCAGTCAAAGCAAATCCATGGTGGAGTAGCGTGTTGATGCCTATCGTTTTTTTATTCTCAGCAATCGTTTCAGGTATATCTCTCGTCCTTATCCTCTATTACCTTACTATTATGGTAAGAGGTAAAGAATTAGATATGCAATGCTTGAATAAACTCGCTTCCTTCCTTTTATACGCAATTATATTAGATTTTTCATTAGAAATCTTAGATTTCATCCATAGAATTTATGAATCTGAAGAATCTATTAAAATACTGTCTAAATTAATTTTTAGTAAATTATTCATAAGCTTAACTATCGTTCAAATATTATTAGGAACGATAGCTCCTCTTTTCTTAATAGCAATTTCAAGATTTTCAAATTTGCCTGATGAATTAAAAAGATTAGGATATTTCATATCAGCTATTTTAGTGCAAATAGGAATTTTTAGCACTCGCTGGAATGTGGTAATTGGAGGACAGTTATTTTCAAAAAGTCTTAGAGGACTTACAGTTTATAAAATGGAATTTGGAGGTTCCGAAGGCTTATTAATTGCATTAGGATTTTTAATTCTGCCTTTCATAATTTTATATATTCTTGTAAAGATACTGCCTCCTTGGCAAGAACAAAAAGAAGCAGTGTCTTGAGAGTTTAGCGAGCTCAAAAAACTAACTCGCCAACTCGTTAACTCGCTAATATCTAACATTTAGCATAAATAAAAAAAATCCTATGTTAATCTGTGTTAATCCCGTGGTTAAAAATTAAAAACAAATCTTGTGATAATCTGTGTAATATGTGGTTAAAAATCTGTGAAATCTTGTGGTGCCTGATCTTTAGCATCCATTTGGTCAGTTTTCTCCAAAAGCAAGGAAAAATATTAAACCACAAGATTATTACAAGCTTTACACAAGATATTAGCCACAGAAGCACACAGAATAACACAGAAATAAGAAATTCTGTGTTCTTCTGTGAAATTCTGTGGCTGAAATCTTCATCTTGAATTTTAGAATCCATTGATTTTGATTATTAGATTTAATATAATAAAATATGTTTGGAAATATTGGTGTTTCTGAATTATTAATAATTTTTCTTATTGCTTTATTAGTATTCGGACCAAAAAAATTACCTCAATTAGGCAAAGCAATTGGCAAAGCTTTAGCTGAATTCAAAAGAGCTTCAAATGAAGTCCAACGGTCTTTAACCGAATTAGACAAAGAAATTGAAAATGAAATTGAAAAAAAATCATCAGAAGATAATAAATTGCAGGGTTGAATCATTTTTAATTTTTTTAAATATCCTCTGCTTCTTTCCTTTTGATTAAATTTATATGAAAGAAAAGCCTTACAATAACGAAGACAATGCAAAAATGTCTTTTCTTGAACACTTAGAAGAATTGCGCAGAAGAATCTTTTATTCACTCATATCTATTTTTATAGCTTTTATAATCTGCTGGGCTTTCAGTAAAAAAATCTTCAAGGTCATAGTAGCACCAGCAATAAAATATTTGAACCCGAAGGGCGAGCTTTCATTTTTTTCAATTCCTGAACCTTTTATGCTGTATATGAAAGTAGCATTTATATCAGCCCTATTTTTGGCTTCTCCTTTTATTCTTACTCAATTATGGCTATTCATCGCACCGGGTCTCTATGAGAAAGAAAAAGCCTATGCTCTTCCATTTATTTTTTTTACTTCTATTTTCTTCATCATAGGTGGAATATTCGGCTACTACATTATTTTCCCCTTAACTTGCAAATTCTTACTCAGTTATGGTGAGGATTTTAAAGCTATGCTTCGCATAAGTGATTATTTTTCTTTTTTCTCCAAAGTTATTCTCGGCATAGGATTGGTTTTTGAAATGCCTATTTTAGCTTTTTTTCTCGCTAAACTTAATCTAATTACTCATAAATTTTTACTTAAAAATTTCAGATATGCTATATTAATAATATTTATCATTGCAGCTGTAATTACTCCTTCTACAGATGCAATTACACAAACTGCTTTAGCTGTTCCTATGATTGGATTATATATAATAAGTATATTAGTTGCTCGCTTTGCAAAAAAAAATTAGAGGTTCTATACTCTTGCTGTTTCTAATTTTCATTGACAAAGATAAAAATATAATAAAAAGTCATTTAAATTATTAAGTAGAGAAAATATATGAAAAATTGGATTAAAATTAATTTGCCAAAAGAAGAATTAGAAGAATTAGAAAAGAGAATTGAAAAACAAATTGAGGAAAAAATCAATAAAAAATTATTTACCATTCAAGATATAAAAGATTTGCAGGAGATTAAAATTGATATTCTACCGGATACACACCAAATTCGCCCATTTTTTTTGCAAATGATATTGGCAGATGATTCTCTCTTTTTTACTAAAAAAGATTATAATCTTACGCCTGAATTGCTGTGGCATTCTTCCACATCATCATTTCTTTCCAAAATACGAAAAAAGCTTCAACCATTCTTGAAAATATTTGCTAATTTTGAAGCTCTCATTCACAAACAAGCTCTTTATAATGATATGCAAGTAGATTTTAATACAAAAATAGTTCACCACCTTCGCCTCATTCACAATATTATTAATAACCTTGTTGCAGAATTAACAAAACTTAAAATAGAAAATGAAGAACTAAAATATTATATATCTTCTTTAGAAAGCCAATTAAATTTTTACAAAGAATATCAGCGTGCCTTGGAAGATAAATTAAAATAAGCCCCTCCATATTTTTTCATAAATTCTTTAGCATCATCCTTTCTTTCAAATGCGACTAAACTCGGCATACATCTATCATAACATAAATCATATATACCTTTATTACTATCAATCATAATACTTCTTTTGCAGCATTCATGATATTCACTACCAATCACATAATAAGCTTTAAATGCATCTATGACTCTTAAGGAAATAAAATCGGTAGCATACATTCTTTCTATATTGCCCTTATTTTTTTCAAAGTATCTTATGCCACATTGAGGACAACAAGTTTTTATTGTCTTCCCATTCTTTAATCGGATAATAAATGCATTGCTTTGTATTATTTCCCTTTTGCACAAAAAACAATAGTTTGTTTTCTTATAACTTTCATAAATTTCAAAACTAATAAAAGAGAAGCTCACTGATAAAATTAATATAATGATAAAGATTCTTATCAACCTCTTTTTATTCTTCATCTTTTAATACTTTAATATAAATAAATTATAAAATTATTGCAATTTCAAACAACTTAACTGCTCAGTTTTCTGCAAAATTATTGCTTTGAGGGTGCATTATTCAATTTATTGCTTATATTTTTTAACC
>CAYREJ010000028.1:0-15467 GCA_964423235.1 uncultured Acidobacteriota bacterium
CACAGAAGCACACAGAATAACACAGAAATAAGATATTCTGTGCTCTTCTGTGAAAGTTTGTGGCTGAAATCTTGTGATAATCTATGTAATCTCGTGGTTTAATTTTAAACGATATTATTTTTATGAAGGATGATAACCATTTTGATTAGTTCTTTGGAGAAAACTGATTAGTTACAAAAGAAAAGTAAAAGCTATTGGCTTGACTTTCAGGATATTTGGAAAATACTGATTAATTAAGTTTATTGAAGTTTATTATTAATTCAATAAAATAATAATATGAGTAAATTCCTATTTATATTATCCATTATCTCTTTTGGAGGAATAGCTATAAACACCCAATCTCTTTTCATAAGAGAATTTTTAGCAATATTTTTAGGAAGTGAATTAAATATTGGACTTTTATTTTCATTTTGGTTTTTAAGCATTGTTTTAGGGGCTTGGTTAGCAGGCTCCCTTCTCAAAAGATATAAGGTTTTAATAGATTACTATTCCTTGATTCTATCTCTGATGGCAATCATATCTATAAGCCAATTAGCTTTAATTAGATTAAGCAGAATTATTTTTAATATAGGCATAGGGCAATATGTTCCCTTTGAGAAAACTGCAATTATATCATTTTGTATAGTTTTTCCTTTTAGCTTTCTTGTTGGTTTTAATTTTCCTATTGCTTCCCAAAAATGGATAGAAGAAATAAATAAAAATAATTATATTCATCCGGCAAAGATAATAGGGAATGTATATCTTTATGAATCTTTAGGAAGTGTTATAGCTGGCTGCCTATTGGCTTTTTTATTAATAAGCAAATTAACAAATTTTCAAATTGTTTTTATCTGGGCTTTTGTAGTTTCACTTTCTTCTTCATTTTTATTAATAGCAGAGAAGTTAAGCATCATTGGCACAAAAAACCGTAAGATTGTATTCTGTTCAATAATTTTTTTGATAATCGCTGCTTGCCTATTCAGTGGGTTCTATAAAAAGATTGATTACTACAGCGCTAAAAAAAGATGGATAAGCTCAGTAGGAGATGTAAACTTCATAAAATCTATAGATACCAAATATCAAAATTTCTCCATAGGAAAAAGAGAAAATATATTTCTTATATACTCTAATGGCGAATATTTAGGGAATTTCCCTGATTATTATCAAGGAGCATATGAAGCTAATCTATCAATGATACAAAATCCGTTTGCCAAAGATTTATTAATTTTGGGCTTCAGCGCTGAAAATTTGCTTCCTGAAATTCTTAATTATCCTATTGAAAGAATGGACTATGTCGTTATTGATCCTGAATATCTTAAAATAATCAATCAGTATTTTCCTAAAGACTTAACTAATCTTTTAAAAGACCGCAAAATTAAAATATTCATAGAAGATGGAATTTTTTATTTAAATCATTGTAAAAAAAAATATGATATTATAATCATTAAACAACCTGATCCTGTTAATGCAAACATAAATAGATATTATACTTTTGAATTTTATGCTAAAGTAAAAAAAATAATGAGAAGGAATTCCGTTCTAATAACATCATCAGCTTCTTCCATTAATTATTTTAGTGAGGAAGCTTTTAATTATCTAAATAGTTTATTCTATACATTGAAATCAGTTTTCCCTCATGTGATAGCTACACCGGGTGAGAGAGCACTTTTCATTGCCACTAATGATAATTCCTCACTAACATTGAATTATGAAATACTTTCAAAAAGGTATGAAAAGCTTAATATAAAATCTAAATTTTTTTCAAAATACCATTTTCAATTTCTTTTGGAACCAGAAAGGGTTAGTTGGATTACCAATTTATTAAACAATAAAAGCAAAGAAGGCATAATTAATAAAAATGAAAAACCTTCTTCTTTCTATCTTAACTTAATATTATGGCAAAAATATTCTTCCCGACAATTAAGCTCTTTCTTGGATAAAATTCAAAAAATAAATATTTTCTTCATATTACTATTCGCTATATTTGCTATGCTTATCTTTAGAATAATTATGCCACTGCTCATAAGAAATAAAAATGAAAGAAGAAAATTTGATATACTTTTTGGAATATTTGCTATTGGCTTTACTGGAATTTCTTTAGAATTATTGCTACTTTATGCCTTTCAAAGCCATTATGGATACCTTTATCAAATTATAAGTTTACTAATTGCATTGTTTATGATAGGATTAGTTTTTGGCAGCTATCTCGGAAATAAAATTTTAGAATTAAAAAAAATAAATATAGAAATGGCTGCTATAATTTGCATAATTCTTTTAATAAGTGAATTAATTATGTTCGCAAAATTCCATGAAGAATTAAATAAATATATTTATGGTTTGCTAATGACATTTGCGGGATTATTCTCAGGTTCATTTTTCCCAATCAGCAATAAAATATACATTAACCAAGGAGCAACTTCTGAATTATCAGCCAGCCGGACTGATAGCATTGACCACCTTGGCGCTTGCCTCGGTTCTTTAACCGTCGGCTGTTTCTTAATACCTTTACTTAATATACATGAAACTATTTTATTTTTAATTTTGTTATTAATTGCAGCCGCTTCTCCTTTTATCTTTGGTTTTGCAATTAAGAAAATAAATTTAATCGGTAAGGGTTAAATGAAAAAAGATTTGAATTTATTGTTTTTCATTTCTTCTGCAATTGGATTAGCAGAAGCAATAATTTACATTCACAAAAAACTTTATAATGAAGATATTTCTATAAATTTTTTAACCATTTTAAAATTAACTATTTTGGCAGTCCTTATAATAAATATTATATTTATTCTCTTGTTCTTAATTGGGCAATATATTGCCAAAATATTTAATAGAAAACTAAATATTATCTCTTTCCTGTCTTTTCCAATAGTTCTTTATTATCTTTCCTGGTTCAAATACAAAATGTTTTATAGCAAATCATTGAGAGAAATATTATCTTCTTCAAAAGTTGACCTTAGTATTATCTTTATATCTTTAATCATAATTTTTTTAGGGGCTTACTACTTACTGAATTTTTTAAATAAAAAAATAAGTTTGCTTCCGATCCCAATAGAAGTTAATTTCATCTATACTTTTGTTCCTCTCCTTATTTTTCAATGCTTTTTATTAACTCTTCTATTTAAAATTAATACTTATTCATACTCACTCTACAAAGTTTCATTAGGTTTTTCCATTATGCTTTTTCTATTAATAGCAATATTCATTTGTAAATTTTTTTTAAAATTAAGCAAGAAGAATATCCTTTCAATCAACATAATTTCAGTATTAGCAATTATTTTAGCTTTCCTGTTAAATAATCAGCAAGATAACCGAGAAATTCCTAAACACAACAAATTTCCAAATATAATCATTATGAGCATAGATGCATTGAGAAGAGATTATCTATCTTGCTATAATAATATTAATGCAAAAACTCCTAATATAGATTATATAGCAAGAGATGGGGTCATATTTGATCAAGCTCGATCTACTTCTTCTTGGACTACCCCTTCATTCTCCTCCATAGTATCTTCTCTTTATCCTTCTGCTATAGGACAACTTAATAGCAAAGGGACATTAATTGTTCCATTTTCTTTAAAAACTTTTCCTGAAATCTTAAAGGATGCAGGCTATAATAATTACATGTTCATTTATCCTCTTATTGCTAAAAAATCATATGGAATTTCTCAAGGAATTGATAATATTATAGAAATACCTCACTTTAAATTGTATGAAGAGGAATTCAAAGATTTAATCTTTATACGGGGTTTCTTCCCTAAGGTATATCATTGGGAGGCTAAATACATCAATCACTATTTTTTTAAATCCTTCCCGAAAATTAAAAAACCTTTTTTTGTTTGGCTTCATTACCTTGATGTTCATTCTCCTTATATCTTGCCTGAAATAATCAATAATCCTTTAGCAAAGTTAAACCCTCTTGCCATAAGGGATGGTACAATCCATCTTGCACATTCACAAAAAGAAGAAATAAAAAAGCTTTACTCAATAGAAGTAGAATATGTAGATAAGAAAATTGGTGAAATAATTAATTTATTAAAGAAAGAAAATCTTTATGATAATTCTATCATCATCATCACTGCTGATCATGGTGAGGAATTCTGGGATCATGGGAGTATTATGCACGGACATTCTTTATATGATGAAATCCTAAGAATTCCTCTTATAATTAAATTCCCAAAAGGTTATATGAAAAATCATCGCTCAAGTGCTAAAGCTAATTTATTAGATATTGCACCTACTATACTCGCTTACCTGAATATAGCACCTCCTTACAAATATCAAGGCATCAATCTCTTAGATGCTATTAAAAATCCTAATAAATATACTGATAGAATTATCTTTGCTGAAAATACCCTTTACTACCACGAAATGAAAGCTGTGATATACAAAGATTATAAATTAATTCTATCTGATGAAAAAGCTGAACTTTACAACCTCGTAAATGATCCAAATGAAAAAAATTCCATCAATGATCCTATCAAAATAAAAGAATTAATTACTCTTATACTTCAATGGCAAAAAAATAACGAAATATTCCGTATCAAACATCATCTGCCTATATCCTCTTCCCAGCCTTCAAGTCCAGAACTCAATGAAATGCTTAAAGCTTTAGGATATATTAAATGATGAATTCTAAATATGAAATACGAAACCCGATTCAGCTGCTCGCTTTTTTGAAAGAAACTAAAACAAAAAGAAATAATACCTCAGGTAATAAATGAATTGACAATCTGTCTATCGGCAAAGCTGATACATAATCCCAAGGAATAATCATTAAAGCAATCAAATAAGAAGCAAATTGAAAAATAATAAATAATAAAACGAATCTATCATTTTCTTCCATAGCTCTTATTAAAAAAAATAAAAGAAAAAATATAATCCATATTAAACCCCAGTTAATCAAGCCCGCCCAATTTCTTATAATATTCGCCAAAATTAAAAATAAATCAGTAAAAGAATGGAGCTCTAATCCTTTATAAGTTCTTATTGGAACTGCTACAAAATATTTAAAATACAACCAAGGAATATTTATTAAAAACGGGTAAAGAAAAAAGCTTTTGCACTTAATTAATAATTTTTTCTTTCTCCATCCAAAAATTAATAAAGATGCTGCCATCACAAAATATATTGCTATGCCTTCATTCTTAATAAAAATTGATGCTGAAATAAAAAAAATACTAAGAAGTAAAAATGAATTTTTTTTGCTTACCAAAAATTCATATAAATACATCAAAGAAATTGTAGAAAAAAAAGCTAAAGGAACATCAACCATAGCAGAACTTATCCCACCTGTTTCTTCCCTGACTAAAGGAGGTAATGAAAATAATAAAAAAGAAAAGATAAAAGCAATTTTATCATTAACATAATTTTTTAGGCGATAATAATACAGCCCTAAAAAAGAAAAATAATAAAGGAAAAATAAAAATTTTATTTTCTTATCATCGAAACTATTGAAAAAATAGCAAAGGTATGTTTCAGTCAAGCTCACAAACAATGGATAATTCTTAGCTCTTAAAACCCTGTCCTCATTAGTTAAAGCATCTGAATAAATTGTCTTTTCATGAAAAAATACTTTGCTGTAAAAACTCCAATAAGATAAAGCATCATTAGTATTAACTGGAAAAGACATAATTCTTAAATAACAATAAATTAAAAGAATTAACATCGTAAATATTTTGAAATTCATTCTTATATCAATATTTCGAAAGCTATTTCTTAAAAAATTAATAACTTTATACAAAAAATAAGAGCAAGAAATAAAAGTGGCAAAGTAGTAAAATCCCTTATTAAGAGGTAAATTAAAAAAATTAATAAGAAAATAAGGATGTATAAGAATAATATTCCCTAATGGAATAGATAAAAATATCTTTTCTCTATAATCAATCTGCAATTTAAAGAACTCATAAGCTAAAAAGGCAGGCGAAATAATACCAATTAAAATCAATGCAAAATAGAATAAAGTCATTTTCTTAATTTCTCAATCTCAAATCCTACTGGACGATATTTTCTTACTATGAAATCTATATCTTTATTCTTTAACCAATGTTTTTTTATTAACTCTTCCTTTGATAAGAAAAGCCACTCATATTCAGGAGGTTTATAAAGCTTTCTGGGATATAGAAAATAATTGGCTATATCTCTTTCTACTCCTAAATATAATATTTTAGCATTAGGAGGAATTTCCCTAATAACAGTATCAATAAAAATAGTAAAATCCTCAGGAGGATAAAAATCAGCTGCCTCCCCACCATTTGGTAAAATGATTCTTTGAGAAAAAAATTTATTCCCACTTATTTTTTCAAAAAGTATTTTTTCTAAATCTAATAAATCTCTTAAAATTAAAAATGAATGAAGGAAAAATATTATACAAACAGGAATAAAGACCCAAAATCTCCCAGGCTTTATTTCTTGCTTTATAAAAATAAAAAAATTAATCAGCTTTAAATAATTATTTTTAAAAAGAAGAATAAGAAGGAAAATAATAAAATTTAATTTCATCAAATTAAGTTTAAAATAAAAAACTTCAGAAGGATTGAAGCGAATATTAAGCAATTTAAAAGAAAACAAAAGCAATTTATCAAAGGGTAAAATAATAATAAGGGCGATATAAATAAGAAAAATTTATTATAAGGTGATAAATATTTATTAAAAAAATTCGTTAGGCACATAGGCAATATGAATTATTACTCAATCTGTATATATTTTCAAGAGTGAATCATCAATATATTGATAAATGAGGCTGAAAAAAATTTTTTTAATACAATAGCGGAAAGTGCTTGACATAAGGGGAGCAATTTAATAAAATAATTTGGGTGATTTAGGGTTAAAATGGATAAAGAATGGAAATTGATGGAAAAATTCATAGGAGGAGATAAAATTAAATTGGATAACACCGGCAGAATCATCCTCCCCGCTCACTTCAAAAAAACTTTACTAAAATATTATGGACCCGAAATCTATATAACAAGCATTAATGAAGATAATGCTTTAATATTCCCTATTAAAATCTGGCAGAAGTATCTTAAACCAATTGAGAATCTTTCTCCTTTTGATCCTCTTAGAATTAATTTCTTCAGGAGCGTGAATTTATTCGGTCAAGTCTCAACGATGGATTCAAGAGGCAGGATACTAATACCTCCTCAAATCAGACAAAAAGCCAATTTAAAAGAGTGGGTCGCCATTATTTCACAGCATGAATATTTAGAAATTTGGGATTATGAGTACTTTGAAAAAAATATTATCCCCAAAAAGATGGATGATAAACAATTAAGTGAATTAGCAAATAAAAGCATGCTAAGGAGCTAAGATGAATTATATTCATAAACCAGCATTAATAAATAAGATTAAAGAATTAATCCCTCTTAAAAAACTTAAACTTATTGTTGATGCAACTTTAGGTTTAGGAGGGCATAGTAAATTTTTTCTACTAAATTCTGAAGCTAAAATCATTGCCATTGATAAAGATAAATTTTCTATTGATTTAGCGAAAGCTAACCTTAGGGATTTTGCTGAAAGGATTACTTTTATTACAGGAGATTTTAAAAATATTAAAGAGCTATTAAATAGCATTGGGATTGATAAAGCAGATTTAATATTAGCAGATTTAGGCGTCTCCAGTTATCAATTAGAAGAACCTCAAAGAGGTTTCAGCTTTCAAAAGAATGGTCCATTAGATATGAGATTTAATTCTGATCAATCTTTAACTGCAGCTGATGTAGTAAATAAGTTTGATGAAAACACTCTATCAAATATCTTTAAAATTTATGGTGAAGAGCCTTTTCATAAAAAAATTGCAAAAGCAATTATTAAAAAAAGAAAAAAAGCTCTAATAGCTACAACTTCTGAATTAGCTGAAATAATTAGCAAGGTAAAAAAAATAAGAACAAGAAAACATCATCCGGCAACCCTTGTATTTCAAGCGCTTAGAATTTATGTAAATGATGAGATTGAGGCATTGAAAAAATTTCTAAGCCAATCAATAGAGCTTATAGAAGACAATGGTTATTTAGCAGTTATCTCATATCACTCCATTGAAGATAGAATAGTAAAAAAATTCTTCAAAGAAATATCGCTATTATGTAAATGTAACAGCTTTCCTTGCGAATGCGGTAGTACAAATATTTTTTCTTTAATCTCCAAAAAAGCTATCAAGCCAGAAAGAGAAGAAGTAATAGAAAATCCACGAGCGCATTCAGCAAAGCTTAGAATAATTCAAAAAAAAACTAACCTGATCATTCCTTTATTTCAATTAAATTCTATCGCAAAAGATAGAATGAATTCATTGAATTAATAGGGGGTGATAAAAATGATAGTCAGAAAAATAGATTGGGTTTATGCACAAAGCAAAATGTTTGAAAATGAAAATGTTAGAAAAGAGAGAGATCCTTTAACATTTATTGAACTAAGGAGGCTTTTAATTTCTGCTATTATAATTATGTTAGGCTTACTTTTTTACAGTTGGGTTAGCTTGGAATATATTCGCAATCAATACGAATTAAGAAATTTAGAAAAGCAACTGTCTTCATTAAAAGAAGAGAATCAGAAATTAATTTTAGAAAAAGAATATCTCTCTTCAACAGAAAAAATTCAAGAAATAGCTTCTTCTAATTTAAATTTATCTCCAACAGAGGTAGAAAGAATATTTATCCTGAATAAAAAAGATTCTACCAATTCAAAAGAAATTTTTATTGCGAAGAAAGAGAATAAGGATAGTTTATTAGAATAAAAAACATTTTATGAAAAAAGAAGAATCCAATTTATTTTATAAAAAGAGATTAGCGATTGTTATTGTAGGATTAATAAGCTGGTTTTTTATTATTTTATTAAGGCTAATTGATTTGCAAATAATCAGGTCTGAAGAATATGTAAGAAAGGCAAAGAGACAGCAATTTTGGAAGTTAGAATTAAATCCTAAAAGAGGGAATATTTATGATAGAACTGGAAGGGCTTTAGCAATAAGTATTGATGCTAAAAGTTTATATATTATACCGAAAGAAGTAAAAGACCCTGAGAGGACTGCTATAATTCTATCAAAATATTTAAATATCGCGCCAGAGGAAATATTAAGAAAAATGAATCAGAATGAATCATTCATTTGGTTAAAAAGGAAAATGGATATAGAAACAGCCGATGTAATTGATAGTCTGAAATTATCGGGTGTAGGTTTTTTAAAGGAAAGCAGTCGCTATTATCCTGCAAAGAAATTAGCTTCTCACATAATTGGATTTGTAGGAACAGACCACATAGGATTAGAAGGTGCTGAACTCTATTATGATAAATATTTAAAAGGTAATCCATTAAAGATAATAATTTTAAGGGATGCTTCTAATCATCAAGTTATGATTAACAAAATATCATCCGGAGAAGAGAATAAAGGTTCAGATCTTTATTTAAAAATTCATTATGACTTGCAATATGCAGCTGAGGAAGAATTAGAGGCATGGGTAAAAAAATTTGAAGCGAAGAAGGGAACAGTAATAGTAATGGATGTTCATACAGGAGAGATTTATGCTTTAGCTAACTATCCTAATTATGATCCCAATAGATTTTATGAATATCCGGAAGAATATAGGTCAAGCGTTGCAACGCAATTTACTTTTGAGCCGGGCTCTATATTTAAAGTGATAATAGCAGCGGCTGCATTGGAAGAGAAGAAAATAAAGCCGGAAGATATTTTTGATTGCCAACAAGGGAAGATTATTTTAGCCGGTTATACTATAAGAGATCATGAATCTTTTGGGATGCTAAACTTTGAAGAAATTATAGAAAAATCATCCAATGTAGGAATGATAAAGGTTGGTTTAACTTTAGGTCCTCAAATAGTTTATAAATATATAAAAAAATTTGGGATAGGAGAGAAGACGGGAGTAGATTTGAATGGAGAAGCTAAAGGATATATAAGACCGATAAAGGATTGGTCTGCGATATCCATAGGTGCATTATCTATAGGACAAGAAGTATTTACAACTCCGATAAGGATGTTATTAGTAGTTTCAGCTATTGCAAATGGAGGCTATTTACTCAAGCCCCATGTAGGGGATAAATTAATCAATTCAGAAAATATAATTAAATTCTTAAATACATCTAAGAGAGAGAAAGAAAGAATTTTAAACGATGAAATAGTTAATATTCTGCGAGGATTTTTAAGAGGCGTTGTTTTACATGGAACGGGCAAATTAGCAGAAGTAAAGGGATATGGGGCAAGCGGTAAAACGGGGACAGCGCAAAAGATAGGTCCTTCTCATACTTATATGGATGGTGGAGTTGTTGCTTCTTTTATGGGGTACTTGCCTGCTGCTAAGCCAAAAGTTGCAATAATCGTAGTTATAGATGAACCTAAGAAATCATTCTGGGGAAGCCAAGTTGCTGCTCCACTGTTTTCAAGAATAGGAAGGAAAGCTATGCAATACTTAAGAATACCTTATACAGATACAATTTATGCATTTAAATCCATCGCCGAAGATGATAATCGCTTTTCTTTTCAGGAAATTAAATTCACTCCAGCAGATACTGGAAAAAAAGATTACTTGCCAAATCTAATAGGACTTACTGCTTCAGAAGCTATTGAAATCCTTACAAAATTAAAGTTGCCTTTCCGAATTATTGGAACAGGAAATGTAATAGATCAAAAACCTGAACCCGGCTTCCCCTTATCACTTACTAAAGGAGTTATAATTTATTTAGACAAAGAAACAAATAAAAATTAATGCTTAAATAACTTTATTTTTTACCGAAGCTTATTAAAAATGATGGAAAAATATGCTTCTCAAATTATAAAAAATTATACTTATGATGATAAAATTATAAGAGGGCTTTCATACGATTCACGAAAAGTAAAAAAAGATTATATATTTTTTGCAATAAAAGGAAGCAAATATGATGGAAATGATTTTGTTCAGGAAGCAATTGAAAATGGAGCTTGCATTATAATAAGCGAAAAGGATTGTCCTCCATTGTTAAAAAATATTCCATGGATAAAAGTTTCTGATGTAAGAAAAGAGATGGCAATGATTAGTTCCAATTTCTATAAAGAGAATTTGCAGAAAATAACATTAATAGGGATTACAGGCACAAATGGAAAAACAACTACTACTCATATAGTAGAAGCAATATTTAACTATGCCCAGATAAAATCAGGAGTAATTGGAACGATTGGTTATAAGAAGCCATCCGGATATGATGTGTCAATGTTGACAACTCCAGAGTCAACAGATATACACTCATTTTTATCCAAATTAATAGAGCAAAATATTTATTATGCCGCCATGGAAGTTTCATCTCATTCTATTGCTCAAAAAAGAGTTTACGGGCTTAATTTTGCAATAGGAGCTTTTATGAATTTAACAAGGGACCATTTAGATTTTCATATAACTATGGATAATTACTTTGAAACAAAAAAAAGACTATTTTGTGGAAGTCCCGAGATTAAAACAAAAATAGCTTTAATAAATTGCGATGACCCTTATGGGCTTAAATTATATCAAGAAATAAAATCTAATAAATATTCTTTTGGATTAGGAAAAAATTATGACTTCTGTTGTTTGAATTACCAATTAAAAAATAAAGCGACTTACTTAAAATTAAGATTATTGGGAAAAGAAATAGAATTGAATTCTTCTTTAATTGGATTACCTAATTTATACAATATTACAGCAGCTACTGCAATTGCTTATTTGATGAGGATTAAAGAAGAATATATTAAAGAAGGGATAGAGAATTTTAAAGGTGTAAAGGGACGCTTGGAGCAGGTGAATTACAATCAAAATTTTTTAGCCATAATTGATTATGCCCATACGGATGATGCAATCACAAATCTATTGAAGACTGTGAAGATGCTTACTGAAGGAAAAGTAATCATAGTATTTGGATGTGGAGGCGACAGAGATAAAAGTAAAAGAGAATTAATGGGGAAGGCAGCTGCTGAAGGAGCTGATTATGTCATAATAACTTCCGATAATCCAAGAAGCGAAGACCCCGAAGTTATAGCAAGAACGATTGAAAACGGTATTATCAATAACAATATAGCTACTCCTTATGAAATCATATTAGATAGAGAAAAAGCAATATTTAGAGCTGTTCAATTAGCATCTTCAGGCGATGCAGTAGTTCTTGCAGGAAAAGGACATGAAGATTATCAAATTATAGGTTCCAATAAAATCTATTTTGATGAAAGAAAAATACTTAAAAAAGCTATTGAAGAATTTAAAAAGATATGAATCTAAATTTAACGACTATTGCTAAAGCAATAAAAGCCATCAAGCTTATCGATAAATCAAATAAACCTTACAATTCAGTATCTATTGATAGTAGAAAAATTCAAAATGGAGATTTATTTTTTGCTTTAAAAGGTAGCAAAACAGATGGACATCTTTTCATTTCGGAAGCTATTAAAAGAGGTGCCCGAGGAATTGTTATTTCAAATAAAAAATTTATTCCTAAAGAAAATAATGTAGACATTATCATTGTTGATGATACATTAAAGGCTTTGCAGAATTTATCCAAATACATAAGAAAAGAATCTAATGCGAAAATAGTATCAATAATCGGCAGTATGGGCAAAACAACCACTAAAGAATTCGCCGCTAAATTATTGTCAGCAAAATTCAATGTATTAAAATCGGAAGGGAATTTAAATAGCACAAGTGGGCTTCCCCTTTCCTTGATCAAATTATCTGCAGATCATCAAATAGCAGTTCTTGAGATGGCAACAAATAGAAAAGGAGAAATAGCTCAATTAGCAAAAATAACCAAGCCGGATGTAGCTGCTATTTTAAATATCAGTGAAGTTCATTTAGAATTTTTTGGCTCTTTAAAAAACATAGCTAAAGAAAAGCTTTCCGTCATCAAGCATTTGAATAAAGATTCTATTGTTATTTTCAATAATGATGACTACTTTTTAAGAGATATTGCTTATTCTAAAAAATATTCCTATGGTTTGGAAAATAAAAGTGATCTTATGATAAAGGACGCAGAACCCATTATGCCTTACGGATACAAAGGGAAATTATCAGAAAAAGGAAACACTTATCCTTTCTATTTTCCGATTAGGGGAAAATGGAATTTATATAATCTTTTAGCAGCAGTAAGTATTACAAGAAATTTCAATGTCCCCTGGGATACAATCATAGACATAATCCCTCATTTAGAAATTCCCTCAATGCGCGGCAAATTATACCATTTACACAACGATATTCTCCTAATTGACGATTCCTATAATTCTAATCCCAGAGCTTTATATGAAGCTTGTTCAGATTTCAATAATTTGTCAGTAAAAGGAAGAAAAATACTTATTTTGGGCGATATGCTTGAATTAGGTAAGCATTCTGAAAAACTACATAAAATTATAGGAGAAAAAATAGCTCATTTAAATATAGCTTCAGTCTTCTGCATAGGAAATCTTTCTTATTTAATTATTAAGGAAATAAAATCCAAGTCATTTAATAAAATAGAAACATTCCACTATGAAAAAGCAGAAGATGCTTTAGATTTTATTTTAAATTACATAAAAAAAGGAGATTCAATTTTGATAAAAGGCTCCAGAGGAATTGGCTTAGACTTAATTACTAACAAATTAATATCCAAATTAAAAATAGAAGATTGTTAAATATGCTTTATTATTTATTAACATACTTACAATCAAATATATCTTTTTTAAGAGTATTTAAATACATAACATTTAGAACCGCTTTAGCCACTCTGACAGCGATGCTAATAAGTTTCTTGATGGGACCTTGGATAATAAAAAAATTAAAGCAGCTTCAAATCCAACAGCAAATAAGAGAAGAAGGACCTAAGTCTCATTATAAAAAAGCAGGAACTCCAACTATGGGAGGCATCTTGATACTTATTGCCATCTTATTTCCTACTATCTTATGGGCAAATCTTTCAAACAAATTTATCCAAATTCTTATTTTCGGTTGCTGCAGCTTCGGCTTAATAGGCTTTTTTGATGATTATCTCAAGATAACTAAAAAAAGTGCCAGAGGACTCAAAGGGAAGAAAAAATTCCTTCTTCAATTGCTATGCTGTATTGTCATTGCATTTTTGCTTTTAACACTTGGAATATTCAAAACTAAAATGAATTTTCCATTTATAAAATGGTTCCAACCTGATATTGGCTGGTATTACTCTATAATAATAATTTTAGTAATTTTAGGGAGCGCAAACGCAGTTAATCTAACTGATGGATTAGATGGATTAGCTGCTGGGACAGTTCTTATGGCAGGAGCTGCTTATACAGCTTTTGCTTATGTTGCTGGGCATGCTATTTTTTCTAATTATCTTAAAATAGCCAGCGTTCCCCTTGCTGGAGAAATAACAATCTATTGCGGCGCTTTAGTAGGAGCTTGCATAGGATTTCTTTGGTTCAATTGCTATCCGGCTCAAGTTTTTATGGGAGATGTTGGCTCGCTTCCATTAGGCTCATCCATAGGTTTAATTGCGCTTATGGTGAAACAAGAAATCCTTCTACTTCTGGTCGGAGGTGTCTTTGTTATTGAAGCACTCTCGGTCATCTCCCAAGTCCTTTATTTTAAATTAACTAATGGAAAAAGAATCTTCCTTATGTCTCCTTTGCATCATCATTTTGAATTGAAAGGATGGGAAGAACCTAAAGTCGTCACTCGCTTCTGGATTATTGCCCTTATCTTCGCTCTTATGAGCTTAACTACTTTAAAATTAAGATAAATAATAATGAATTTAAATTTAGATTCAAAAAAAATATTAATAGTTGGCTTCGGAGAAACAGGCATTGCCTGCACTGATTTCTTGCTTGAACAAAATTGCCATATTATTGTTAATGATTCCAAATCCTATGAAGAATTAAGAAAAACTACCGATATTACATATTATGAAAAGAAAGGGGTAAAATTTGTTTTGGATGAGCATCCACCTTATATTTTCTATGATGCAAATTTGATTATCCTTAGTCCCGGGGTTCCTCCTAACATAATCCCGATAAAAGAAATTAAAGAAAAAAGTATTCCTATAATCTCGGAAATTGAATTAGCCTATTCTTTCTGCAAAGGAAAAATAATAGGAATAACCGGCACTAACGGAAAAACGACAGTTTCTACCCTCTTAGGTCTAATATTCAAAAATGCTAATTATTCAACTTGCGTATGCGGAAATATAGGTTTCCCATTTATAAAAGCAGTAAATCAAGATGAAGAATTTCAATATTACATTATTGAATTAAGTAGTTTTCAGCTTGAAAGAATTGAATCTTTTAAGCCAAAAGGCGCATTATTGCTAAACATAACTCCGGATCATTTAGATCGCTATGAAAGTCAGCAAGATTATGCGAAAGCTAAATTAAATTTATTTGTAAATCAAAATGAAAATGATTGGGCTATTATAAACGCCGATTATTCTCATTATTTGAAAGAATTCATTAATTTAAAATCATCCCTTTGGCAATTTAGTTTAAAAGAATTATCCGGTCAAGGATGCTATCTAAAAAATGATTATATATATTTTAGAAAAGGTTC
>CAYREJ010000029.1:0-15382 GCA_964423235.1 uncultured Acidobacteriota bacterium
AATTTCTCCTTTGCCATCTCTTTTCTTACCTCCTTTCTTGTATACCCATTAAAGCTAAATGCTCTAAGGTTTCCTTTATATATTTAAATATTAACGCATTAAAATGCAAATCCATAATCTTTCTATTCATTTATATTATTCCTGAATATTTTTTGATAATTTCTGTTGCTATCTTTTGAGGAACTTCTTCATATCTATAAAAATGCATACTATACACAGCTCTTCCTTGAGTCAAAGATCTTAAATCAGTTGCATAATTAAATAATTCAGCTAAAGGAGCATAGCAGGTTATAATACTAGTGCCCGGACGAGGAGTTTCTACAGAATTTATTTTCCCTCTCCTTGAATTCATATTAGCTATAACCTCACCCATAAATTCTTCCGGCGTAACTATTTCTATTTTCATTATAGGTTCTAATAAAAATGTATTAGCTTTTTTAGCAGCATCTTTTAATGCTTGGGAAGCTGCGATTTTAAAAGCCATTTCAGAAGAATCGACTTCATGATATGAACCGTCAATCAGGATCGTTCTTATATCTTCCATTGGAAAACCAGCTAATACACCATTTAACATCGCTTCCATCACTCCTTCTTTGATAGCAGGAATAAATTCTTTCGGTATAACTCCACCTTTAGTTTCATCTAAAAATACAAAACCACTACCGGCGGGTAATGGCTCTATTCTGAGTTCTACATGCCCATACTGTCCTTTACCTCCTGCTTGATGAATATATTTTCCGACTCCAACTGCTGCTTCCCTTATGCTCTCCTTGTAAGCAACAGCAGGCTTTCCTACATTAGCTTTCACTCCATATTCCCTTTGAAGCCTATCTATGATTATCTCTAAATGAAGCTCACCCATTCCTGAAATTAAAGTTTGACCAGTTTCTTTATCTAAACCAACTTTAAAGGTCGGATCTTCATTAGAAAGCTTACTTAAACCTTCAGCTAATTTAACTTGGTCGCCTTTTGTTTTAGGTTCTATTGTAATTGAAATAACTGGTTTAGGAAACTCCATCGCTTCTAAAATAATCGGATGAGCAATATCGCATATAGTATCACCAGTGGTTACATTTTTCAATCCAGCTATTGCTGCTATATCTCCAGCACTTATAAAATCCACATCTTCCCTTTTATTAGCATGCATTTTTACAATCTTAGGAATCCTCTCTTTCTTCCTCCGAGTAGAATTTAAAACAACATCCCCAGCTTTTATCTTGCCTGAATAAACCCGAACATATGCTAATTGACCTATATAAGCATCAGACATTATTTTAAAAATTAATCCACAAAATGGCTCATTTACAGAAGCTTTTCTGTATGTTTCTATTCCATTTAAATTAACTCCTTTTACCGGCGGAACCTCTAATGGAGAAGGCAAATAATTTACTATTGCATCAAGCAATGGCTGAACTCCTTTATTCCGAAAAGCAGAACCGCATAACACTACAACACCTTTATTTTGAATTGTCACTCTTCTTAATGCAGAAATTATTTCTTCATTACTTATGGGAATATTATTCAAATATTTTTCTAAAATATAATCATCTAATTCTGATAATTTCTCAATTAATTTATCTCTTGTTTTTAAAGCTTCTTCATAGTTCTGTTCAGGAATAGAGCGAATTTCAAATTTAGCACCTAAAGTTTCTTCCAAATATTCATTAGCTTTCAAATTAATTAAATCAATGATGCCTTTAAATTCGTTTTCTATCCCCAAAGGCAACTGAATAGGAAGAGCAATAGTATTTAACTTCTTTTCAATCATTTTAATAGTTCCCCAAAAATTAGCTCCTATCCTATCCATTTTATTAATAAAACAAATTCTTGGTACTTTGTATTTATCTGCCTGACGCCAAACAGTTTCTGATTGGGGTTCTACGCCTCCAACCGCACAAAACACAATTACTGCTCCGTCTAAAACCCTTAATGACCTTTCTACTTCTACTGTAAAATCAACATGCCCAGGCGTATCAATAATATTAATTTTGCAATTATTCCAAAAACAAGTAGTAGAAGCAGCAGTAATAGTAATTCCTCTTTCTTGTTCTTGTTCCATCCAATCCATCGTAGCAGTTCCTTCATCTACTTCACCTATCCTGTAAGTTATTCCTGTATAATACAAAATTCTTTCAGTAGTCGTTGTTTTTCCAGCATCTATGTGCGCCATTATCCCTATATTTCTTATTTGCTCCAAAGAAATATCTTTTTTCACAAATTTAGTATGATTATTCATTCGTTTCTCTAACAATTGAGTCATAAAAAATTACCACCTAAAATGTGCAAAAGCTTTATTGGCTTCAGCCATCTTGTGAGTATCTTCTTTCTTTTTTATAGCAGCCCCTCTATTATTGGCAGCATCTATAATCTCATTAGTTAATTTTTCTATCATTGATTTTTCGCTTCTTGCTTTTGCTGCTGTTATTATCCACCTTATCCCCAAAGAAGTAGCTCTATACTCAGGTACATCAATAGGTATCTGATAGGTAGCACCACCAATCCTACGAGAACGAACTTCAATTTTTGGCTTTACATTCTCTAAAGCCTTATGAAATATTTTCAAAGGGTCTTCTTTGGTCTTCTCTTTTATTAATTCTAAAGTAGAATAAAAAATCCTTTCAGCCAAAGATTTTTTCCCTTTTCTCATAATATTATTTATGAATTTAGCTACTAATAAACTTTGATAAACTGAATCGGGTTTAATTTCCCTTCTCTCAACAGAACCTTTACGAGGCACAAAATCCTCCTTTTTATTAAAAATTTAAAATTTTTGTTAAAAATAGATTACGATTTTACAGCAGCTTCAGCTTTAGCAGTAGTTTTAGGCGCTTTGGCTCCATATTTAGAACGGGACTTTTGTCTATTCTTAACTCCTTCGCAATCCCAAACCCCTCTAATAATATGGTATCTAACTCCTGGCAAATCTTTCACTCTACCGCCTCTGACAAGAACTTTAGCATGCTCTTGCAAATTATGTCCAATCCCAGGAATATAAGCAGTTACTTCCATTCCATTGCTCAATCTAACTCTGGCAACAGGCCTCATCGCAGAGTTCGGCTTCTTAGGATTTATAGTATGAACTCTTAAACAAATACCTTGTTTCTGAGGACATTTTTGTAATGCCCCGCTTTTTGATTTGGATAAAACTTTTTTTCTTTTATTTCTTACAAGTTGATTTATTGTTGGCATAGAATTTTTATATTTTAATTATTTTTTCCCTTTTGTCAAGTCCTTTTTTTATTCTTTTTTTATTTTTTTATTCTTTAACATCTCCAACTGCCTTTTTTTCTTTTCTTTTTTCTATCATTTGAGCAATCTCTTCTATTTCCTTTTCTACTTTTGAAACCTCAGGAGCACCAAATATTTCTTGCACTGTTTTATCTTCTTCAATATTTAAAGAACTATAATATTTATTGCCTGTGCCAGCTGGAATTAATCTACCTAAAATAACATTTTCCTTCAAGCCTCTAAGATAATCTATTTTCCCTTCAACAGCAGCTTCCGTGAGTACGCGCGTTGTCTCTTGGAATGAAGCAGCTGAAATAAAACTATCTGTGCTTAAAGAAGCCTTTGTTATACCTAATAAAACAGGATGACCTTTAGCGGGTTTTCCTCCTCTTTCCATAACCTTTTTATTTTCATCATAAAATTTAAATTTATCTATAATCTCATCAAACAAGAAATCTGTATCTCCTACATCTTCAATTTTAATCCATCTCATCATTTGTCTAACTATAATTTCTATATGCTTATCATTTATAGCAACACCTTGCAATCTATAAACTTCTTGAATTTCGTTAACTAAATAATTTTGTAATTGTTTTTCTCCTAATACTCTTAAAATATCGTGAGGATTAATAGGACCTTCCATAAGAGGAGTACCGGCAGTTACACGATCACCTTCTCTTACAGCTATGTGAGAACCACGAGGCAATAGATACTCTTTTTGGGAACCGGAATCTTGAATTATTATAATTTTCCTTTGACCTTTTTCTAATCCTCCGAATTTAACTATTCCATCCACTTCAGTTATCACTGCTGGTTGCTTGGGACGACGAGCTTCAAATAATTCCACCACTCTTGGTAATCCTCCGGTAATATCTTTCGTTTTCGCAGTTTCTCTTGGCATTTTAGCCAATACATCGCCTGCATATATTCTTTCTTTATTCTCAACCATTAAATGCGCCCCAGTAGGCATTAAGTACCTCTTCAACTCCTTACCATTTTCATCTCTTATCACAATAGCCGGAATCTCAATTACTTTCGTTTTCTTTGTTTCATCTTCTCTTTCTACTTCTCCTGCATATTCTCTTATAACTGGACTTTTATGTCCAGTCTCGTCTACTTCAAAATACAAAGTTTTTCCATCTTCTATATTCTCGTATTCAACTACTCCTTCTACTTCTGATAGAATATATAAAGAATAAGGATCCCATTCTGCTATTGAAGTTTTCGCGGGTATCTCTTGTCCATCTTCCACCAAAATTTTTGCCCCATAAACGATACTAAATTTCTCTCTATCTCTTCCTTCAGAATCTCTTATGATTATAGAGCCTTGTCTATTCATAGCTACCAAAAGACCATCTTTATTACGAATGGTTTCCAAATTCCTAAATTTTACAGTACCACCAAGCTTGGTAATATGCTGAGATTGAGCAGCTGCTTTACTTGCAGTTCCTCCTATATGAAATGTCCTCATAGTTAGTTGAGTTCCAGGCTCCCCAATAGATTGGGCTGCTATTATTCCAACCGCTTCGCCAATCTGAACTAATTTTCCGGTAGCTAAATTCCTTCCATAGCATTTCCGACATATTCCATACCTACTTTCGCAAGTTAAAACTGATCTTATTTTTACTTTCTCAATTCCAGCATCTTGTATCATTGTTGCTTTCTCTTCATCAATTTCCTCATTTGCATTTACTATAACTTCTCCTGTTATGGGGTCTACTATATCTTCTAAAGCTACCCTCCCAACTATTCTATCTCTCAGTTGCTCTATCACTTCGCCACCTTCTATTAATGCCCCTACTAAAACTCCATCCGGCGTATTGCAATCTTCCATAGTTATGTAAACATCTTGCGCTACATCAACTAATCTTCTTGTTAAATATCCTGAATCAGCTGTTTTTAATGCTGTATCCGCTAATCCTTTCCTCGCACCATGCGTAGAAATAAAATATTGCAACACGCTTAATCCTTCCTTTAAATTTGATGTAATTGGCGTTTCTATTATTTCCCCTGATGGTTTAGCCATTAATCCTCTTATCCCTGCTAATTGCCTTATTTGAAGATTGCTACCTCTTGCTCCTGAATCAGCCATTGAATATAAAGCATTAAACTCTTTCCTCCTCTTCTCATTCTCTTTCATTTCTTTAAACATCTCTTCTGAAATTAAATCCGTTGCTTTATTCCAAATATCAATAATTTTATTATATCTTTCTCTATTAGTAATTGCTTCTTCTTCATAAGACTTCCATACTTTTTCTACTTCTTCCCTTGCTTGCTCAATAATTTCATTCTTTTTCTTTGGCACTATCATGTCAGTGGTGCTCATAGTAAAACCTGAAAGAGTTGAATATTCAAATCCTAAATTTTTTAAATTATCAAGAAGCTCTATCGTCTTTTCATTCCCAAGCTTCAAAGAAGAATAATACACTAATTGTGCAAGACTCTTCTTCTTCATAACTCCATTTATGAAAGGCATTTCCTTAGGCATTATTGAATTAAATATAACTCTTCCCACTGTGGTTTTAATTATTTTATTTTGCACCTCTTCAATTTCTGTATGAAGCAAATCTTGACCATCTAAGCTTTTAGTAAGGTCTATTAATTTCCCAGTCCATCTTAAATAAATAGGAGTATGAGTTTCTACTTCTTTATGTTCATAAGCTAAAAGAACTTCATCAATATCGGCGAATATCTTACCAGCACCTTTAGCTTCCCAGGGTCTCTCTACCGTTAGATAATAACAACCCAATACCATGTCTTGGCTTGGCACCGCTAAAGGTTGTCCCGAAGCAGGTGAAAGTATATTATTAGTGGAAATCATTAATATCGCAGCTTCTATTTGAGCTGCATTAGAAAGAGGTATATGCACAGCCATCTGGTCTCCATCAAAATCTGCATTAAAAGCTGCACAAACTAAAGGATGAATTCTTATAGCTTTATCATCAGTTAATACTGGCTCAAAGCCTTGAATTCCTAATCTATGAAGCGTGGGAGCCCTATTCAATAAAACTGGATGCTCTTGAATTACTTCATCTAAAGCATCCCAAACTCTCGGGTCTTCTTTTTCAACAAGTTCTTTAGAACGCTTTATTAACTCCGATACATTCATTTCCTCTAATTTTCTATAAATAAATGGCTTGAATAATTCTAAAGCCATTTTCTTCGGTAAACCGCATTGATTCAGTTTCAATTCAGGTCCGATCACTATAACTGAACGACCGGAATAATCCACACGCTTCCCTAATAAATTTTGTCTGAACCTTCCTTGCTTCCCTTTCAAAGAATCGCTTAAGGATTTCAACGGTCTATTATTGCTTCCTTTCAGCACTCTTCCTCTTCTTCCGTTATCTAATAGAGCATCTACCGCTTCTTGGAGCATTCTCTTTTCATTTCTTATAATTACTTCCGGAGCCTTTAATTCCAATAATCTTTTAAGCCTATTATTCCTATTAATTACCCTCCTATACAAATCATTTAAATCAGATGAAGCGAATCTCCCACCATCCAAAGGAACCAGTGGCCTTAATTCAGGTGGCATAACTGGTAATACTTCTAAAATCATCCATTCGGGTTTGTTTCCTGACTTTACGAAAGCTTCTACCACCTTTAATCTTTTTGCACATTTAAGCTTTTTCTGAATCGAA
This sequence comes from uncultured Acidobacteriota bacterium, assembly GCA_964423235.1. GTDB lineage: Bacteria > Acidobacteriota > HRBIN11 > MFGW01 > MFGW01 > CAYREJ01. Next base: position 6,873 of record CAYREJ010000029.1, read on the forward strand.
GTAGCAGTCTTCATAGTGTATCTTAATTCTTGTGCCATCTTCTCTAAATCCAAACTTTTTAGTAAATCTCTTAACGCCTCAGCTCCCATCTTTGCAACAAATCCCTCTTCATTCTTCAATTGATTGTATTTTTCAATGCTAATCAAATCCCTCTCTTTTAGTGAAGTATTACCCGGATTTATAACAACATAAGATTCGTAATATATAATTTTTTCTAATTCTTTAACTGTCATATTTAATAACTGACCAATCCTGCTTGGCAAGCTTCGGAAAAACCAAATGTGAGCCACCGGCGATGCTAATTCAATGTGTCCCATCCTTTCTCTTCTTACTTTTGAAGTAGTAATCTCCACTCCACATTTTTCACATATAGTCCCTCTCCATTTCATCTTCTTATATTTTCCACACAAACATTCCCAATCTGAAACAGGACCAAATATTTTAGCGCAAAACAAACCATCTTTTTCCGGCTTAAGCGTGCGGTAATTTATAGTTTCAGGCTTTTTTACTTCGCCATGTGACCACTGCCTGATCTTTTCAGGAGAGGCTAAACCAATTTTTATAGCCTCTATGTCATTTATGCTTAACTTTTTTGGTTTTGGTCTTCCAAAAATATTCAATTTTGCCCTCCAAAATAAATAAATTTATATATTTTTATTCATTATTAACTCTGTATCCAAAGCTAAACTTTGCAATTCTTTTAATAAAACATTAAAAGATTCAGGAATAGAAGGTTCAAAATGAAGGTATCCTCTCACAATATTTTCAAAGATCTTAGTTCTTCCTTCCACATCATCAGATTTAACTGTAAGAATCTCCTGTAGGATATTGCTAGCTCCATAAGCTTCTAAAGCCCAAACTTCCATTTCTCCAAATCTTTGACCTCCAAATTGAGCTTTCCCACCCAAAGGCTGCTGTGTTATTAAAGAGTATGGTCCAATTGAACGAGCATGAATTTTATCATCTACTAAATGAATTAGCTTCATCATATATATATAGCCGACAGTTACTTTTTGCTCAAAAGGCAAACCTGTTTGTCCATCTCTTAAAATTATTTTCCCATCTTCAGGTAAATTAGCTTTTCTTAACCAATTTTTTATCTCTTCTTCACTGGGTCCGTCAAAAACAGGAGAAATAAACCTAACACCTAAAACTTTCCCAATCCATCCAAGATAAGTTTCCCATATTTGACCTACATTCATTCTTGAAGGAACTCCCAAAGGATTAAGAATTAATTCAACTGGGGTTCCATCAGGTAAAAACGGCATTTCTTCTTCCGGTAATATTTTAGCCACTACTCCTTTATTCCCGTGCCTGCCAGCCATTTTATCTCCTACCTGAAATTTTCTTTTCATCGCAATATAAACCTTCACTGTTTTATAAATACCTGCTTGCAATTCATCTCCTTTTTCAAATCTTGATAACTTTTCTTTATATAAAGTCCTTAAGACGGCAATTTGTTTATCATAAGAATGCAAAGCTTCTCTTATAAGGTGATATGCAGATGCTCCATCTTTCTTAATCTTCAAATCCCTAATATATTTGAAATCTAAATCAAGAATATCAGCAGCTGTTAAAACTTTTCCACTTTCTAAAATTATCTCACCAGTCTCTTCATTAACTATGCTTTCTTGCAAAATACCGCCTTCTAATTTACGCGACAACACTAATTTTACATTTTCCCTCATTAAGCGAATCTCATCACTAAAATTCCTTTCTATTTTCGCCTTCTCTTGAAGTTCTATTTCTTTCATCTTTGCATCTTTCTCTACCCCCTTTCTTGCAAATAATTTAACATCTACTACAACCCCTTCTATACCTGGAGGACATTTTAAAGAAGCATCTTTATATTCTGCCGCTTTCTCCCCAAATATAGCACGCAATAATTTTTCTTCCGGAGTTAGAACTGGCTCCCCTCTGGGTGTAACTTTTCCTACTAATATATCCCCCGGCTTTACATAAGCACCTATTCTTACGATTCCTGATTCATCCAAATTTGCAGCGTCCTCTTCCTTAATGTTCGGTATATCTCTGGTAATCTCTTCGGGACCTAATTTTGTCTCTCTGGCAGATGTTTCAAATTCTTCAATATGAATTGAAGTATAAGCATCTTCTTTAATAAGTTTTTCGCTTATAACTATCGCATCTTCAAAATTATACCCACGCCAAGGCATAAAAGCTGCTAATACATTTCTTCCTAAAGCTAACTCTCCTTTATCAGAACAAGGACCATCTGCTAAGATATCACCCTTTTTTACAGCTTGTCCCACTTTAACTATCGGTCTCTGATTAATACAAGTCCCTTGATTGCTCCTTTGAAACTTAGTTAATTCATATATATCTATACCTACCTCACCCGTTTCCATATCTTTAAACTTAACAACTATTCTCTGATTATCCACATTTTCTACAATTCCATCCCTCCTGCAAACAATGCAAGCTCTTGAATCACGCGCAACCACCTCTTCCATCCCTGTAGCTACAATCGGAGCTTCAGGAAATAATAAAGGCACCGCCTGTCTTTGCATATTTGAACCCATTAATGCTCTATTAGCATCATCATTCTCTAAAAATGGTATCAACGACGCTGCAACACTTACTAATTGTTTAGGAGATATGTCAATATAGTCTACATTCTCTTTCCTTACCATCTTGAATTCTCCCTTTTCCCTTGCTGCTACTATATCAGTTAGTATATTCCCTTTATGATCTACTGCAACATTAGCCTGTGCTATTGTATATTTATCCTCTTCCCACGCTGTTAAATACCAAGCATATTCTTCTGCTACTGCAGCTATCTTTTTCTCTTTTACTATTTCCTCAAAGTCCTCCTTCTCTATTATAAAATTTGCTGCCTCTTCTATAATCTCATCAGCCACTCCTTCCTTCTTAACTTTTAAATCTCTAATATATTTAAAATCTAAATTAATAATATCAGAAGCCTCCACAATTCTACCAGCTCCTAAAATTATTTCATTAGTATCCTTATTTATTATCTTTTCTTTTAAAATTCCCCCTTCTAATTTACGAGATAGATATTCTTTTATAATAAATTCTTTTTCTGGCGATTTTATTTGAACATGATCAATCACTTTCCCATTTCTTACTTTTTTATATGGAGTTTCAATAAATCCATATTCATTAATTCTTGCATAGCAACTTAAAGATGAAATTAACCCTATATTAGGACCTTCAGGAGTTTCCACAGGACAAATTCTTCCATAATGAGTGGGATGAACATCCCTTACTTCAAAACCCGCTCTTTCTCTGCTCAATCCACCGGGTCCCAGCGCAGATAACCTCCTCTTATGTGTTATCTCTGCTAAAGGGTTTGTATTATCCATAAATTGCGATAATTGGCTTGTCCCAAAAAATTCCCTGAGCTCCGCTATTAATGGCTTAGCATTTATTAATTCATTCGGTATTATTTCTTCTCCTTCTTGTATCATAGACATCCTTTCTTTTATGGCTCTCTCCATCCTTAATAATCCTAATCTAAAATGAGTAGATAATAATTCCCCAACAGTACGAACTCTTCTATTTCCTAAATGGTCGATATCATCCGCTGATAACACCTCAAATTCTATCAGCTTTCTATTTTCTTTCTTTAATTCATCATTAAGCTTATAAACTTTGTCTTTCTTCTCATACTTTCCTTTTTTTAAATCCGTATCCCCTGGGTCTATTATCTTCACATAATTCATATTTTTTAAAGCTAATAAATAACGCAATACCTCAGCAAAATCGCTCAGACTCAATGTCTTAGCCTCTAAATTGGTATCCACTCCTAACCTCGTATTAAATTTTAATCTCCCTACTTTCGAAAAATCATATTTTCTTGGATTAAAAAACATATCCTCAAATAATGCTTTAGAAGCTTCCGGAGTTGGTGTATCACCCGGTCTCAATTTCTTATAAATTTCTTTATATGCTTCTTCTTGATTTCTTGAAATATCCTTTTTAACTTTTCTTATAGTATTAATAAGAAAATTACCTAATTCACTCAATTCCGGAAACACTATCTTGAATTCTTTTAGTTTATACTTCGCTGCTACATTTAAATCAATATCTTTAAAAGGAGTAGCTGCTTCATAAATTATATTCCCTGACTTCTCATCAACGATGTCGGTTGCCAAATATCCTTTTATCTCTTCCGGATAAATAGCGACAAATTGAACAGCGGCTTTTTTTAATTTAAGATACCTTGATTCTGTAATTTTTTGATCTGCTTCCATAATAATTTTTCCATTAGCATCTTTGACATCAGCTGATACTTTAAATCCCATTAAAGCTTCATTTAACTCAATATAGATATTCTTCTGATCAAACTTTACCCAATAAGTATCATAAAAATATGTAATTATATCTTCATTCCTGCTCAAACCAAGTGCTCTTAAAAATGTTGTAGCTAATATTTTTTTCTTTCTATCAATCCTAACATATAAAATCCCCTTCGAATCATGCTCAAATTCAACCCAAGAACCATAATATGGAATTATTTGTGCTGAATATTGATTCTTCTCTTCTAATTTAAAAAAGACACCCGGAGACCTATGCAACTGGCTAACTATTACTCTTTCAGTTCCATTAATTATAAAAGTGCCTTTATCAGTCATTAAAGGAATATCACCAAAATACACTTCTTGCTCTTTAGATTCTTTGAATCTCTTTTCCTTTCTAACCCCTTCCTCATGAATATTTAATCTTATTTTTACTCTAAGAGGCACAGCATAAGTAATCTCCCTCTCTTTACATTCTTGCTCATTGTATTTTAATTTCATACTAACAGGAGTTCCACAATTTTCACATAATTTCAATATATCAGTATTTATATTCCCGCATTTAAGACAAATTATGTTTCTACCTTTTTTAGGATCAGCAGCAATAACTTCATTACAAAACTGACAATTAGCTCTAAGATTTTCTATCCCTTTTAGCTTGCCACATTTACATTCGTAATTCCCTATTGAATATTCTACAAAATCTAAAATATATAGTCCTCTATAATCAGTAATTGGAAATATCTGCTTAAATAAAGCTTCAAGTCCCACTTCTTTCCTTTCTGATGGAAGCAAGTCCATTTGAAAAAATTCATCGTATGACTTTTTTTGCACCTCTATTAGGTCTGGTACAGGTAAAGAAGTTTTTGTTTTCGCAAAATTTATAATATTATTTTCCATTAATTTCACCTTCCCAATTAAGGATTACTAATTATTATAATAAAATCTTAATAATCTTATTTTATTTTTGCTTTATTTAATTTCTACCTGAGCGCCGGCTTCTTCGAATTTCTTCTTTATTTCTTCTGCTTCAGCTTTTGATACGCCTTCTTTTATAGGTTTGGGAACATTGTCTATTAAATCTTTAGCTTCCTTTAAGCCTAAATTTGTTAACTCTCTAAGCACTTTTATTACATTAATTTTTTTATCGCCAACACTTTTCAAAATCACATCAAATTCAGTTTTTTCCTCCTCAGCTGCTTTAGCTTCACTTACAGGAGCTGCTTGAGCCACTGCTGGTGCTACTGCTACTGAAGCCGATATACCAGTTTTCTCTTCAATTTCCTTTATAAACTGAACTAAATCCAAAACTGATAAATTCAATATATAATTAATTACTTCTTCTCTTGTAAGATTTGACATTGTTTTTCCTCCTATTATGTCCTTACCTTCGGACTTTTGAATTTGTATCTTATTTAAAAGTACTAATAAAGATTTCGTAATTAATGTTAAAGAAAATAAAAACCTTCTTATTGGATTTTGTAAAATGAATAACAACTGTGCAGTTATTACATCCTTTGAAGGGAGTGTTGCCATCTTAACAGCATCTTCCGGTCCATAAGTCCTTTTATCTAAAATAATCCCTTTTATTGAAAATTTCTTGAACCTCTTAGAAAAATCTAAAATTATCTTTGAAATCAATCCAGGATTGCCTTTAGTAAATACTATAGCGGTTGGACCATCCAAATAATTTTCCAAATCTCTTATCCCTGAATCTTTTGCCGATATTAAAGCTAATCTATTCTGAACCACCTTGCAAATTGAGTTATTCTTTTTCACAATTTTTCTAAACTCATTAGCTTCAGAAACCTTCAAGCCACAAAGATTAACTAAATAACCAACTTTATGCTCTTGAAAATTTTTCCTCATTTCCTCAATAAATTGTTTTTTGCTAACTTTATCCATTTTTACCCTCGGCAATTAGCCGAATTTTTCACCTCCTTATCCATTAAGCTGCTTTAGTCTCTAAACTAACCAATTCAATCTCAATACTTGGACTCATAGTTGAGCATATATATGCCCTTCTGATAAATTTTCCTTTTGCAGTAGCAGGCTTTGATTTTATTATTGCTTCAATCGCAGCTTTACAATTTTCTACCAATGCATCAGAAGAAAAAGATATCTTTCCAATCGGCAAATGCAAATTACCAGTCTTATCTGACTTGAATTCAATCTTACCTGCTTTAACTTCCGCCACTGCTTTAGCTATATCAAAAGTTACCGTTCCAACTTTTGGATTCGGCATCAATCCTCGAGGCCCTAATATCTTTCCTAATTTCGCAACATTCTTCATAACATCCGGAGTTGCTATTACAGCATCAAATTCTAACCACCCTCCTAATATTTTATCTATTATCTCTTCCCCACCCACATAATCCGCTTGTGCTTCTTGGGCTTCTTTGATTTTTTCTCCTCCCGCAATAACTAAAACCTTTTTACTTTTTCCAGTTCCATGAGGTAAAACCACTGCTCCCCTTACACTTTGATCCGATTTCTTAGCATCTATCCCCAATTTCAAATTTAATTCTACCGTCTCATCAAATTTCGCATAGCTTATTTTCTTCAACAATTCAATAGCTTCTTTAATATTGTATGTTCCGCTTCTAAGCATCTTTTTTGCTTCTATATATTTCCTAGACTTTTTCATAATATCTTTTCTCCCTTCTTTTCCTTGTAAATTTTAATTTTTATTTATTTACTCTTCTATTACTATTCCCATACTCCTTGCAGTACCTTCAATCATCTTTATCGCGCTTTCTAAATTATCTGTATTCAAATCTTCCAATTTTTCTTTCGCTATTTCTATAATTTGTTTTCTGCTTACCTTGCCTATTTTTTCTTTGTTTGGCTGAGAAGAACCCTTGATTATATTAGCAGCTTTCTTTAATAAAAAAGAAGCAGGCGGACTTTTTAATTTAAACACAAAGGTCCTATCAGAATAAGCAGTTATTATAACAGGTATTACCTCCCCTTCCCTGTCCTTCGTTTTTTCATTATAAGCTTTACAAAACTCCATTATGTTCAGCCCATATTGGCTTAAAGCCGGACCAACTGGAGGACTCGGTTGAGCCTTTCCAGCTTCTAATTGTAATTTTATTTCGCCTATAACTTTTTTTGCCATAACTATAAATTTCCCCTTATAATTTATTAAGATGCTTTTTCTACTTGGTGAAAAGATAACTCAACAGGTGTTGCTCTTCCAAATATTGTCACCATAACTTTGATAGTATTCCTTACGGGATTTATCTCGTCTATTTCTCCTATGAAATTAGAAAAAGGACCATCTATTATCCTTACTTTATCCCCCTTCTCAAAAGTTAATTGAGAAGCAACTTTATCCTGAACCTCTTCCATCTTATTCAAAATATTTGCAATTTCAGCCTCTGTTAACGGTATAGGCTTCTTCTCGGCTGAGATAAAACCGGAAATACCCGGAGTAGAACGAATTATTTGCCATATTTTATCATCCATCTCGATTTCTATAATAATATATCCGGGAAATAATTTCTTTTCAGAAACTATTTTTTTCCCACTTTTAGTCTCTACTACTTGTTGCATGGGAATAATAATATTACCTAATTTATCAATCATATTATGAGCCTGCAACCTTTTTTTCATTGCTTCAACTGCTTTTTCTTCTTGTCCTGAATAAGTATGTAATACATACCATTGTCTATTCATCATTTATCCTCTATGCAAATATTTTATAAATATTATGTAAAATCCATTGCAAAATTAAATCAATGGTAAATAAATACAATCCAAAAATAAACACAGCAATTATAACAACTAAAGTAGTATCTTTGATTTCTTTTTTTGTAGGCCAAGAAACCTTTTTTAACTCTGCTATTGCTTCATTAATAAAAAATTTAATTTTATTAAATACATTCATAGCCTTTTATATATAATTGGCAGGCCAGGCAGGATTTGAACCCGCAACCCCCGGATTTGGAGTCCGATGCTCTAACCGTTCGAGCTACTGGCCTCTATATTCTTTTTTTCATTTTATCTCTTTATGAATTACATGTTTTCTACAAAAAGGACAATACTTCTTTAATTCCAATCTATCAGAAGTATTCTTCTTATTCTTTGTGGTAGAATAGTTCCTTCTTTTGCATTCAGTGCATTGCAAAGCAATTATAATTCTATTAATTCCTTTCGCCATAATTAATATTTCCTTTATTCAATAATTTCCGTAACAGTTCCAGCCCCTACTGTCTTTCCACCTTC
>CAYREJ010000030.1:0-15363 GCA_964423235.1 uncultured Acidobacteriota bacterium
TGTAATCTTGTAGTTTCAATTTTTAACCACGAGATTTACACAGATTATCGCAAGATTTCAGCCACAGAATTTCACAGAAGAATACAGAATTTCTTATTTATGTGTTATTCTGTGCGCTTCTGTGGCTAATATCGTTTTATTTCTTTTTTATTTATTAGAAAAGGTGGCTTCGCAGGAGCATCATCCTTTATAAATATAATTTGGATTAGCATTAAAAAAATTAATGCCATGATTAAATATTTTAATTTTTCTTTAAATTCTTTTGGACTTAAGTATTGCTTATCCTTTTCTTTACTATATTTTTCGTAACTTCCATCTAATCTTATTGCTTCATTTAAAGCTGCCTCAGATTTATAAGGGAGTCCTAAATTCTTATATAATTGGCTTAAATAAAACCAGCATTCTGAATTATTTGGCTCTATCTTAATTGAATCTAAAAATAATTTTTCACCTTCTTTAAGTTTTCCTAATTCAAAAGATAAAATATATCCTAAATTAAACAAATAAAAAGCATTGTTTGAATCTAATTCACAAGCCTTCCTTAAAAAGAAAATTTTTCCCTCACGATCATTCCTTATCCCAGCTTCATTTGCTAATTGATAAAATTGATAAGCCTTTTGCTTGGTTGCCAATGAAGCTATCTTCACTTTCTTTAAATCTTCATTAAAATTATAATTAGCTCCTTCCTTTTTATTTCTATTCTTTATAATTTCATCATAAGCTCTTCGGCTTAAACTGTATCTCAAAATTTTATAAGCTTCATTTAAATTCTTAATAATGCCTTCAATATAAAATATTAAATCAATATATTCAGGCTTCATTAATAATGAATAAAATTTTTGATAGAGTTTAATATATGAAAGACCTATTTCTAATAAATTTGAATTTTCTTTTATACCAAGAATTTCATAATAAGTGCTTTTTTTGGTGAAATAATAGTAATCAATAATTTGCTTTCTCTCTTTATTTAAAATGGAATTATTAAATTTCTTTTCTATTAATCCAACGGAATAAAGAATAAATAGGCTTTTAAGGATAAATTCTAAAGGAAAATTAGTTTGTTTTTGAATGTCATCAATTGTTAATGGCTCTTTCATTAATTCTAAAATCGCTATATCTTTACCTCTTAGAATCAATTCTTTAGCTGGGAATATAGCTTCTTTGGAGCTTATGAATATTGTTTCTTCTTTAGGAAAATATTCGGTTATTTTTCTATAATCAGCTATTTGATAGATACCCCTTATAATTAATTGGGAAAGATTTGGCATAATAAAATTAATTTGTCTTGTAAATGAATTAGCTTGTTCTATGAACTGAAATGTTCCACGATTCCAATTGAAAATTGAAAATATTATCTTCTGTTGCAAACTCAAAATACATTCTCTGAATCTATTCTCGCTGATTAATCCATTTGATATTAGAAGTTCTCCTAAAGTTTTATCTTTTTTCTCATTTAGGCAATCATGTAATTCTTTATTAGAAATATATCCATATTTTAAAAGTTCGTTGCCTATTTTTTCATTATCTAAGTTGGATTGAGCCAGCACTATTTTTCCTTCTTTAAAGAACATAGTTTTTTGGATATTTTTCAGGTTGAATATTAGGATACCTGATTTTTTAAATTTATATATTTCTCTAAAAATTACAGGTGCAGGTAAGAATTTTAATTCGCAAACCAAATTATTCATTTTCATCCTCTATGAAGTCATTTTCTTTTATTTTGAAAGAACCTATTACATATTTCCAAATAGGAATGTAAGGATAGCAAGAAGGATGCTGGTAATTGAGTTGCTCATCATAGATTAGTTTAATTATATGGTGATTATAATCTCTGAAATCAGCTTTCCCTTTTAAAATTAAATTCCCTCTTATAATTAATGATGAAGCATTTATTATATTAAATTCATTTCGATCTTCCGATTGCCCTTCTCCATTATTAGTTTCAAGCAAAGAATTTGCATTTAAATCAAAAATGTAAGCATCTTTAGAGTTTTTAGCCCAATAATTTTTTAATCTTCCCGATTCGGAGTTTTCCACTATAAAAGAAAAACCGTTTAATTTTTGCATAGCTATCATTGAAGCTTCAATTATAGTTGTTTTAGGAGAATAGGATGCTAACTGAATTATTCCTCCTGAAATTAGAAATAATTTATTTTCTTTCCAATTAGGATAAGAAGGTTGAAAAATATTATGATCAATAATAATAGGAAAACCTTGCCCTGATATTATTATTAAATTACAACCTTTATTAGAAGGTTCTAAGTATTCATCCTTATTTAAATCTTCTCCTTTATCTAAGAAATTATTAGAATATGTGTTATTACCGAGCCCATCCGGTCCGGGATATAATTTTTCGGGATTCTCATTTTTATCAATTATGAAAAAATCTTCTTCAGACCGACCGCCTAATATTCCCCAAATATGAACATCGCCATCTACATAGATAATTCCATTAAAAGCTGATTCGGAACCATCAAACCTTGGCAAAGTTTCATTATTATATGAAATGAATTTTGATGCATCATTGCATTTTATTTTCCCTAAATCTATTTGATATGATGAATCATCTCTTCTAAAATGTTTATTAATAATCTCAATATAATCCGGTGAGCCTTCTTTTCCTATATATAAACCTATACCATTTCCACATATAAAACTTTTTTGAGTCGCTTCTTTTAAATGATGAATATTTATAATCTTATTTAAAGATAAATAAGGTTTAACGAGTTGATGCTTTGGAGAGTAATATATACCTTTTTCTTCATTTATGATGCTCATTAAGAACTCTACATTATTCCAAAAGCTAACTTGCTCTTCTGATATGTAAATATAAGGTGAATAAATCTTACCGAAAATTTCCTTTGAATTAATATTAGCTTCTTCCTCGCTAAAATATTGATATTCTTGAAAATGTATAGCTGAAATCTTAGTTTCCATTATTTGTCTTGATTGCGATGGTAAATGCAATGCTTCTATTTCTGTATCATATTGGCTTTGAGGATAAATTATTGGATTTGGAATAATTTTTATTACAGCTTTTCCAAGTATTTCATTATTTTGATCCGTGATTTCAATCGGCTTAAATACAGCAAAATCTTCTGTTAATTTTTCATAATTATCCTTATCAAAAAAATAATTACTATCTTCATTTTGTCTCTGCAATAGAATTTTTAACCCTTCTTGTGCAACATTCTCTGATAGCATAACTTGCTCATTCCTTTTATAAATTAGTATTGATAAAGAATGATGCTCAATCATATAAAAAGAAAACAACAGCATTATAAGCATTAGAATAATAACTAATAGTAATATTGAACCTTTTTGATGCCTTTTCATTTTATCTGCTCCTAAAAAATTTTTTTAATTATAAGTCTTTAATTCTTAACATTTGGTAAACTAAATTGTTGCTTTTGATTTAGCTGAACTGCTGCTGTTGATGAAGTAATTATATTTTGAACGCATTTCAGATTTATTAATTCTTTATTTTTGCAATAAGCAAATTCATTATTTTCTACTTCCTCTGCAACAGGCTCTATCCAAATATCATTAATTATTTTGTCTATCTTTTTTTCCTTCTTGCTGAATACATAAGAAATTTTTTCTACTCTTATAAAATAAGCTAATTCATGAAAAGGAAGAAAGTAATTTGATGGACCACTATAAAGATGCTTAAAAGTAATTTTAAGAATTTCTGGGGATATTTCTTCTATATTTTCAATTAAAATTAGACTCCAGTGAGCTATGCCAGTAATAAAATAATTTTCTGCTAAAATTGCTAAATCATTTGGTTTTAGTTTGTCAACTTTATTTATGTATATTGTTGAATCAATAGAAGGAAGTTTTTTTATTAATTTTGAAGAAACGCTTTCTTTATTCCAAAAAAAAGTTATTATATTGTTTTCTTGGTTATTTTCTATTTCTATGAATTTAAAAGAGGCTAAAGATGAGATATTACTAAGTCCATAGCCGGCTTTTTTAAAATCGAAATATAGCAAAGTCCAATAATTAGCAAATTGCTGCTCCTGATGCAATAATGAATAATGATGATAACTAATTTTCGGTATCATTAATAGCAAATTGCATAAGCCTAAGAGGATAATTAATAGTATGGATAAAGAAATTAAAAGCTCTAATAATGAAAATCCATAATTAATCTTAATCATATTTTTCTCTCCTTATGCATTGATTTGATAATAAATAACCGCCTGAACTATAAGAGGATACACATATTTGATAGTATTGTTTATAGCTTTTCACTTCCCATATCCTTATTAAAAATGCATAAGGCTCATCTTGAAATTTGCCTTCTTTTATTTGCATAAAGCAAATAGAATTATACATTTCAATCTTATTTTGAACTATAATAAAGCCTAAATATCTGATTTCTTCTTTTACAGAATTATTAATAATTATAAGAGAGGCTTGAAGAATGAAAAGAATTCCTAAAGAAATAAGCCCAATAGAAAATAATATTTCTATTAAAGAATAGCCATAATTTCTATTTGTAATTTTTCGCATTTCATTTTTTAAGTTCATATATGAGATTATCAGTTATATAAGCGAAAAAGTTTCGTAGTTATTCAGTTTTCTCCAAAGAACTAATCAAAATGGTTATCATCCTTCATAAAAAAATATTGTTTAAAATTAAACCACGGGATTAACATAAGATTTGCTTTTTCTGTGCAAATCTGTGTTAATCGCATGAAAAAAATCTTGTGATAATCTTGTGGTTTAATATTTTTCCTTGATTTTGGAGAAAACTGACTAGTTACAAAATTTCTATTTGCAAAATTTAAAAAATTAGGTATAATAATTTATCTAAATTCGCAAGATTATTTAATGGAGGTAAAATGTTAGCTATAAGGTTAACGAGATTTGGAAAAACGCATCGTCCTTTTTATAGAATAATAATTAAAGAAAAAAGATCAAAAAGGGATGGAAAATATATAGACAGAATAGGTTATTATGATCCCTTTACTAAAGAGACAAAAATTGATATTGATAAATATGATTATTGGCTTAAGAGAGGTGCTCAGCCCTCTGAGACGGTAAAAAACTTAATTAAAAAATTCAAGCAGACAAGAAATCCTTTAACTTAAAAATAGGAGGTATCTATGAAAGAATTATTAGAAATGACAGCTAAAGCCTTAGTTGATCGTCAAGATCAAGTTTCGGTAAAAGTTATTGAAGGTGAACAGACAACAGTTTTAGAATTAAGAGTCGCTCCTGAAGATTTAGGAAAAGTTATTGGCAAGCAAGGCAGAACGGCTCGTGCAATTAGAACAATTCTAAGTGCAGCTGGAATGAAGTTAAGAAAAAGATTTGTTTTAGAAATTCTTGAATAATTTGTGAGCGCCCCTCTATAAAAATAAAAAGATGAGCTATGTAATAATTTATTACATAAGCGGGAAGGGGTAAAAAATTAAAAAAGTGGGCAATTAAATTAATTGCCCACTTTAAAATAGCTATAAAAAAATAAAGGTTAAAATTATAGAAGAGAGATTTATATAATTTTGAGATGAGATTTGATATTTTAACTATAATGAAGCCGATGTTTGATTCTGTATTTACTGTTGGTTTGCTAAACAAAGCAATATTAAAAGGATTAATAGAAGTTAATGTTCATGATTTAAGGGAATATGCTAAAGATAAGCATAGATCAGTAGATGATGTTCCTTATGGCGGTGGAGCTGGAATGGTTTTTAAGCCGGAACCTATTTTTAAAGCAGTTGATGATATAAAGATTGATAATTCTTGCATTATTTTATTAAGTGCCGGAGGTAAATTGTATAATCAAGATATTGCAAGAGAATTATTAAAGTATAAGCAAATTATTTTAATTTGTTGTCGTTATGAAGGATGTGATGAAAGAGTAGCTGAGCATTTAGTTGATTTAGAATTATCAATAGGAAATTATATTTTGCATGGAGGGGAAATAGCAGCTATGGTAGTGATTGAGAGTGTGAGTAGATTAATACCCGGTGTAGTTGCAAAAGAAGAATCAATTACAGAAGAGTCTTTTACAAAATTCCTTCTTGATTATCCACATTACACAAGACCTGAAACTTTTAAAGGATTAAAAGTTCCAAAAGTTCTTCTGAGTGGAGACCATGAAAAAATTAAAAAATGGAGATTTCAAAAAGCTTTTGAAAAAACGATCAAAAATCGTTCTGATTTAATAATAAAAGAGCTTCTCAAGAATAATGGGAAGGAATTCTTGAATTATTTTCAGTTCTTATTGCAGGAGTAATGAATTATGGAAATTACAAAATGGCAATCACAATTTTTAAGAAAGGATATTCCTAAATTTTCTCCGGGCGATACTGTAAAAGTTCATGTATTGCTGAAGGAATCAAAGATAAAAGAAGAAAAAGGGAAAAAATCTATTGAGAAAAAAGAACTCAGAGCTGGTAAAGATGAAAGGATTCAGATATTTGAAGGAGTAGTTATAGCAAAAAGAGGCATTGGATTATCAGAAACTTTTACAGTAAGGAGAGTGGCATATGGAGTTGGGGTGGAAAGAATTTTTCCATTGCATTCTCCTTTTATAAAAAAAATAGAAATAGTAAAGAAAGGAGATGTGAGAAGAGCAAAGCTGTATTATCAAAGATTAAGAAAAGGAAAAGCAGCAAAGATAAAAGAGAAATTGCAAAACAAGACAAGTGAAAATGAAACATAATGATTTTTAGCAAATATTTATAAGAATGCTAACTTCATTAAATTGGGAGATTGAAAAGGAATATTGGAAAGAAGGGTATAAGTATATAGCGGGGGTAGATGAAAGTGGAAGAGGGGCATTATGTGGTCCAGTAATAGCAGCAGCAGTTATTTTTGATAAGCCTTTTACAGAAGCTTCATATATACAAGATTCAAAAAAATTATCTTGTAAGCAAAGAATTTTAGCTTATAATATAATTTTAAAATATGCTTTATGCATTTCCATTGGACTTGCAAATTCAATGGAAATTGATAAAATTAATATTAGAAATGCGACGCATAAAGCTATGAAACAAGCTATAGAGAATCTATTGATAAAGCCACAATTAGTTCTAATAGATGGCAATTCGTCGCCATTGATTCCTTATCCTTTTAGGTGTATTATTAAAGGAGATGCGAAGGTGCTAAGCATAGCTGCTGCTTCAATAATAGCTAAAGTTTTTAGGGATTATTTGATGACAAAATATGCAAAAGAATATCCCTGTTATGGTTTTGAAAAAAATAAAGGTTATGGAACTCCTTTTCATATTAATAAAATTAAAAAATATGGGCTTACTCCTTGGCATAGAGTAAGCTTCAAAGATATTAGATTTTTCATAAATAATTTATTTTATAGGTAAAAATGGCTTTTAATAAAGGCAAAGCTTTACAAAATGCTCAAAAATATGTATTGCAGGGTAAGTATGAGCAAGCTATCGAAGAATACAAAAAGATAATCCAAGATAACCCAAAAGATTGGAATACTTTTATTCAGATTGGCAACCTTTATTTAAAGATAGGTAAGAATGCTGAAGCTATAAGCTATCTTCGGAAAGTAGCGGATTTTTATATTAAAGATGGGATCTACATGAAAGCGATAGCATTGTTAAAGCAAATAAATCGTATAGACCCTACATTAGAAGATACGGCATTAAAATTAGCTGACTTATATATAAAGCAAGGATTAATAATGGAAGCTAAATCCCAATTGATTTTATTAGGAGAGCATTTTAATAAAAAGGGACAAGCAAGTCAAGCTGCTGAAGTATTTAAAAAATTGATTGAGCTTGAGCCTGATAATATAAAAGCTAAAATTGAATTAGCAAAGACTTACAAAATTTTAGGGGATTTTGAAGCAGCTAAAAAAGAATTTATGAGTATTAGCGAGGAATATGAGAAGCAAAATTTATTGGCGGAAAGCTTGAAAATTCTTGAAGCTGCTCTTGAATTGGAGCCATCAAATTCTTTTTTATTAAATAAAATAATAAGCCTTTATAATAAAATAGGTGCTTCTGAAAAAGCCATAGAACTTTTGGAAAAACAAATAAAGGAAGGAATTCGTTCAGCAGAGGTCTATTATTTATTATCTGAAGCTTATCAAAAACAAAATAAAATAAAAGAAACTGAAACTCTTTTAAAAAAAGCAATAGAAATTGATCCATTTTATAACCCTGTCAATCAAGCGTATTTAAATTTGTTAGTATCTAAAAATGATATTGGAGCTGCAACAGAATTTGTGGATAATTTATCTATTAAATTTATTCAGAAGAGGGAAAGCGAAAAAGCTATTCCCTTTTTAAGGAAGATTTTAGAAGTATCTCCATCCAATTTTAATATAGCTGATAGATTAGCAGAAATTTATAAAAATCTTCATCAAGAGAATAATGCTATTTCTGTTCTGAATTCTTGTTTAGAATCATTACTTGAGAATAAGGAATATCAATCAGCAAAAGAATTACTTAACAAATTGATTGCTATGGAACCAGATAATGAACAATATAAAAAGAAGTTAGAATTAATTCAATCAGCACTTGCACCCAAAATAGAGCATATTTCGGAAGAACAAGAAAGAAAAGAAGAAGCGGAAGAGATAAAAGGGGAAGTATCCAACGAGGAAGAGATTGAAATAGAAATAAATGCTGCTGAGACTCCTTCAATAGAAGTAATTTCAGAAGCCAGTGAGCCTTTAAGCGCTTCTTATTCTTCATTGGGAGAGGAAACTGATGCTTCTATTTCATCTTTAGAAGAAATTCAAGAAGTGCCATCAGAAGAATTATCTGAAATAGAATATGAAGAAATGAAAGAATTCATAAGAGAACATTTGATAGAAGCGGAGGTATTTAATAAATATGGATTAATAGAGAAGGCTATTGAACAGCTTAATCTTGTTATAAATAGATACCCACTTGCTGAAGAAGCCTATTTGAAATTAAAAGATATTTATCTTGAAAAGAATAAGAAGGATAAAGCTGCTTCTGTCTTTTTAAAATTAGCCACTATTTATAATTCGCAGGGTAATGTAGATAAAGCTAATGATTATATAGAGAATGCTTTCAAGATAGACCCAAGTAATCCTGAGTTGCTTGCTTTTAAAAGTGCTACTCAAAAACCTTCAGATAGTTTTCAAGAAGTTCAGCAATTAGAAGTAATGTATGGAGTTAAAAAACCAAAAATAGAAAAAGAGACAAAAGCGGAATTTGAATCTTTAGATGATATGGAGTTGGAAATTGATATAACAAGAGATATAGAAGATATAGATTCAATAAAAGAAATAATGCAGAATACGGTTCCGGAAGAATCTTCTATTGAAACAATAGAAGAAGACCTTTCATCAAAAGAAGTTTCAGCTATTGAAGAGGAGATAAAAACTGAAGAAGATATAAATGAAGAACCTCATGAAATGAAACTTGAAGAATTTGAAATTCAAATACCGGAAGGCTCTGTTGAAGCTTTTGATAACGAAATTGCAGAATTACATCCAAAAGAAGAATCTGCTGAAGAAGAAATTATGTTATCTCCTACTATTTCTGAAGAAATTATTGAAACAATCAATAACAATATTCGAGCAGGTAAATTAGAAGAAGCCGAAGAAATAATAGAAGAAGCAAGAGGTTTACATGGAGATAATCCGATATTATTAGAGAAGCTGCAAGAAATTTCCCAATTAAAACTTATGGAAGAAGAGCAGAGCAAAGAAGAACCAGCTAAAGATTTTACAGAATTACAGGAATCTGTTGAAACAGCTTTTGATGAATTTTTACCTTCAAAAGAGGAATCTCAAGATGAAGAAATAGAGATAGAATTGATAGAAGAGAAAACAGTAGATAGTATAAAGCCAGAAGAAAATATAGAAGAGAATCAAGAAGAGCAAATAGATTTTGCACTTGGAATTACTGAAGAGGAGTTAGAAAAAGGATTAGCAGATAATATAAGTTCTATAAAGACAGAAGAAGAAAAAATTAAGGAAACTAAAGAAGAGGAAGTAGAAATTCGTATTGAAGAACAAATTAAGCCCATAGAGAAAGAGACTGATCAAGGAGAAGCTTCTTCTACTGAAGAAATGGAGGGATTATCTTTTAATGTTTCCCCTGAAGAAGACCAAGCTATATCAATTATAGAAGAAGAGGAAGTAAATGAGCTTCAAGAAAAAGAATCAGAAAAAATTGAAGAAGAGACTTCTGCTGAATTATTTAAAGAGGAAGAGGATTTTTTTGATTTAGCTACTGAATTAGAAAAAGAGATGCTAAGCGTGCAAACTGCAGTAGAATCGGAAGAAAAACCTTCTGAAGTTCAGTTATCCCTTGAAGAGGTATTCAATGAATTCAAAAAAGGTGTAGAAAAGCAAATTGATAGTCAGGATTATGAAACAAGATACAATCTCGGTATAGCTTATAAAGAAATGGGATTGTTAGATGAAGCTATTGCGGAATTTCAGATTGCTGCTAAGGATCCTAAAAAATTTATTGAAAGCTGTAGCTTGCTTGGTGTTTGCTTTGTAGAAAAAGGGCTTCCTAAATTAGCAATTAAGTGGTATGAAAAGGGTTTAACTACACCCGGCTACTCTGAAGAAGAATATCAAAGTCTCAGATATGATCTTGCCCAAACTTATGAATTACTTGGCGAATGGCAAAAAGCTTATGAAATATATTTAGAAGTTTATTCCATAAATTCTAACTATAGAAATGTAGCACAAAAGATTAAAGAGCTTGAAACGGTAATAGCAGGAAAATAATTTCTAACGGTGAAAAGGAATAATTTTTTATATTATATATATGTCATTTATATATTAGAAGTCGGTTTAATACTTTTTTTTATTCCATGGCTTAATATGTGGGAAAGCAATTACTTTTTTCAAAAGAATATATATTTAGGTGAAATAATGAGAAACCCTTTTATAAGAGGAGCGGTATCCGGATTAGGTATTGTTACTGTATTAATTGCTTTTGGAGAAACCATCTACCCTAATAAAATATCTACTTAATTATTATGCAAAAGACAATTTTATGTATAGGTAGTTATGACCCGAGTGGCTGTTCTGGCTTAATTGCTGATATTAAAACTCTTCAAGCTTATCGCTGTTATGGAGCAACAATAGTTACAGCAATTACTTCTCAAAATACTCAAAAAGTAGAAGGATTATCCCCTATCTCTTTAGAAATGATTGGACAACAATTTGATGCAATCATTGAAGATTTTGATATTAGCGCCATTAAAATAGGATTAATTCCTTATCCTAAAGCTATTGAATTGATTTCTTCTCTATTAGCAGGTTTTAAATTTCAAAATATAGTCGTTGATCCTATTATTAAATCATCAACTGGATTCCCTTTCTTAAAAGACGATGTTATTGAACTTGTTAAAAAGCTCTTGTTTCCTATTGCAGATGTTATTACACCTAATATTTATGAAGCTTCCATATTTTCCGGTATAAATGTCACTGATACTAATTCAATGAGAGAAGCAGCAATTAAATTAAAAGAATTTGGACCAAAAAATGTTATCGTTACTGGCGGTCATTTAGAAAATAGAGCTATTGATTGTCTCTTTGACGGAACAAAAATTAATTTTTTTGATGCTCCTAAATTATCTACTAATAAAACCAGAGGCAGCGGTGATACATTTGCTACTATTATTGCTATTCATCTTGCAAAAAGAGAAAATATGTATACTGCTATCGATAATGCTAAAAAATTTCTTTCCAGAGCTATGTCTCATCAATTCCAAATAGGAAAAGGAAAAGAAGGTCCATTGAATTATAATGTCCCTATTTAATTCAAAGTCTTGCATAATAAATAAATCATTTCGTTCATATCTTTCTTTTAAGAAATTGAAAATATGAGTTTCTTCATTACTACCGATATTGTCGTTATATGCAAAGAAAAACAACAATATAAAATTTTACTGATTCAAAGAAAAAATGATCCTTTTAAAGGTATGTGGGCATTGCCAGGTGGCTTTGTAGAAAAGGATGAAGAAATATTAGATGCTGCTAAAAGGGAATTATATGAAGAAACAGGGATTAAAATAAGAACAAAATTATATGAGATTGGAGCATTTGGAAAAGTCGGAAGAGATCCACGCGGTAGAACCATCTCTATTGCTTATTTGGCATTAATTAATAAATTAGTTCATCCCAAAGCTTCTACTGATGCTAAAGAAGCTCAATGGTTTTCCGTAAAAAACCTTCCTTCTCTTGCTTTTGACCATAAAGAAATTATAGAAGAGGCAATAAAATTATTAAAAAAAATAAAGAATAGCTAAACACAAGAAAAGGCAATTCATTTATTTACTCATATAATCCTTCTAATTGACATTTAAGGCTATTTATATAAAAATTATCTATTAAAAAATAATGAAAAACATTAGTGGAAAAAATAAAACAGAATTTGAATTAATGGATCAAATAGGGGATATGTATAGAAAATTATATATTAGTTTTGGTCCTCAAAGATGGGAATTCGGCAAAAGTAATTTAGAGTTATGCTTGAGTGCTATTTTATGGCAAAATACTTCGTGGGAAAATGCAGAAAAAGCTTTAAAAAGAATTCAAGAAAATAATTTGTTAGATTTAACTAAAATTTCTAATTGTAAAGCAGAGGATTTTGCTTTAATCATAAAAGACGCTAAGCAAGCCAAAAGTAAAGCAAAGAGGATTATAAATTTTGCTAAAATGATAAAAGAAAAATACAAAGGTGAGTTGGAGAGGCTTTTAGCTGAGCCTATTCAGAAGTTTAGAAGAATTTTATTAAAAATAGAAGGGATAGGAAAAGCTACTGCTGATACTATTATTCTTTTTACTTTATCTTACCCTATTTTTATTGTGAATACATATACAAAGCGATTTTTAGCACGCCATAATCTGATAGGAAGCAAAGCGAACTATGAAAAGATTCAGCAATTATTTCTCAATAATCTTCCGGCAGATGCTAAATTATATAAAGAATATTATGCTCTTATAGTTAAAGTAACAGAAGAATATTGCAAAAGGAAAAAGAGCAATTGTAGGGTATGCCCTCTGCTTCCCTTCAAGGAAGATTAAAGAAAAATTGTAAGGAGGGAATTATGAAGTTAGGAGTTAATATTGATCATATTGCGACAATAAGAGAAGCAAGGAAAAGTAATGAACCTGATCCTGTTGCTGCGGCAGTATTAGCTGAGTTAGCAGGTGCCGATGGTATTACAGTGCATTTAAGAGGAGATAGAAGACATATCCAAGAAAGAGATTTGAGATTGCTTCGTGAAATAATTAAAACTCATCTTAATTTAGAAATGGCGTCTACTCAAGAAATGATAAAAATAGCAACAAGCATTAAACCGGATACTTGCACATTAGTTCCTGAGAGACCTGAAGAAGTAACTACTGAAGGAGGATTAGATGTTGTTCTTAATTTAGAAAATGTCAGAAGAACTATAAAAAGACTTAAAGAATTTTCTATTGAAGTTAGTATTTTTATAGATCCAGAAATAGATGAAGTTAAAGCTGCATATAATGCTTCAGCAGATGCAATAGAATTAAATACTGGGAAGTATGCTTCTATTTTTAAGAAAGAAGATATTGAAAAGGAGTTGCAAAAGATTAAAGACGCTGCAATATTAGCGAAAAAGTTAGGATTGAGGGTTCTTGCTGGGCATGGCCTCAATTATAAGAATGTTGGCAGAATTGTAGAAATTGATGAAATAGAAGAATTAAATATAGGTCATAGTATAATTGCAAGAGCTTCTTTATGTGGAATTTTTGAAGCTGTGAAAGAAATGAAATCTTTACTCAGCAAGAAGTAGGGGAAACAGGTGATGGGTGAATCCGTGGGGATTAACTTTTTTTAGATTCCATATTTTCTTTTATTTCTTCTTTATGCAAGAAGATTAAAGCTTTCTTGGCTGCTAATTGCGCAGCTTCCTTTTTGCTTCTTCCTGTTCCAAATCCTAATTTTTTATTATTAATCCAAACGCTAATTTCAAAGGTCTTGTTGTGTTGCGGTCCTATTTCTCTTTCAATTTTGTAAATAGGTAGACTTTTATTTTTTTTGGCTAAATGTTCTTGCAACCTGCTTTTATAATCCTTTAGCATCTTGTTTTTTTCTATTAGCTTATCTATTTCTTTTTTAATTAAATGTAGTAGCACTTTTTTAATTTTTTTTATCCCACTATCTATGAAAATAGCAGCAAATATTGCTTCTAAAGCATCAGCTAATATGCTTTTTTTACTTCTCCCTCCTGATTTATCTTCTCCTTTTCCCATTAAAATATAAGTTCCTAAGTTTAAAGATTTAGCTATATTATATAGAAACTTTTCACTGCTAACATAAGCTTTTATTTGAGATAAAGTTCCTTCATCAAAAGAAGGATATTTTCTATAAAGATATTCTGTTAATATAAAATTTAATATAGAATCTCCTAAAAATTCTAATCGCTCATTGTTGTTGCCCGAACTACTTGAATATGAAGAATGAGTGATTGCTTTCCTTAATAATTCTTTATCTTTAAAATTATAATTCAGCTTTTCTTCAAGTTTTCTTAATTTATCCATTATGAATGAATTACTTTATTATGTAATCAAGAAGCCTATCTATATAAACAACAATATTTTGTTTACGATATTCTATTAAGTTCTCTTTTTGGAATCTATTAAGGATTTCATTTATTATCCTTTTTTCTATCATTAATTTCTGTGATAACTGATCATTAGAAATAGATAAAGGAACTTTCCTGTCAATAGATTCAGAATTTGTTAAATTCTCTTTGCTATTTCTTAGCAATGCTTTGGCAATTTTAAAGAAAGCATTTTCATATGTTATTTTTTCTAATTTATAAGAATACTCTGAGAGTTTTTTGCTAAAGAAGTTTAAAAATCTTTGTAGTATATCTTTGTGTGTGTTCAACAAATTGAGAAAATCTCTTGCTTTAATGCTTGAAACTATAGAATCTTCAAAAGCAATCGCTTGTTCAAGCCTTTTACTATTTGCGCATAAGCAAATTTCCCCAAAATAATTTCCTTTCTCGTAATATTCTAATACTCTTTCTTTTCCGTCAATAGCAATTACTGATGTTTTAACTTTTCCATCTTTAATATAAAACAATTCATCAGAAGGGTCTCCCATCAAATATATTACTTGATTTCTTTTAAATTTTTTTAAAAAGAAAGCATACTCAAAATTTTGAGATTGATCTATTACAAAATTTGTAAGCATTATACATTGTTTATGATTCCATTCAATTTCTTTCGATCTATTAGATTTATCTAATTTTGCTTCAGCCATTATTTGAATTTTAATTTTAGCACATTTAATTCAAAAAATCAAATTTTTAAATGGTAACTGGTTTTCTCCAAAAGTAAGGAAAAATATTAAACCACAAGATTATCACAAGATTTTTTCATGCGATTAACAC